>JAYUUE010000034.1:0-18986 GCA_043754785.1 Polymorphobacter sp.
CCGGTCGGGCTACGCCCTCCCTGCGCTCCAGCCTCTCCGGCCGCCCAATCCCGAACGCCACGCCGAAACCCGTCCTAACGCGGTATTCTGGCACCCCAAGGGGGTCGCTTTTGGACGCGAAAAGGGGGTCGCATTTGGATGCGATTTGACAGTTCTGGTCAAACAACGGCGGTCTGGTGGCTTGGGAAATGGCGTTTCCGTATATCGTCGAGCGCTCCGACATGCTGGGGATGTTCAACTACGACGGCGGCGCCTACAAGCGGATCGATACCAGCGGCATCAACGTTGACTGATCGCGTTCAAGATCAAACTACGCCGCCGATCAAACGCCCGATCCCCGCCGTGATCGCCATCGCCAGCGCCCCCCAGAACGTCACGCGCAACATCGGCCGCAGCATCGCCGCGCCCCCGGCCCGCGCACCGATGGCGCCGAGCAGCGCCAGGAACGCCAGCGACGCCGCAGCGACGCCGGTGGCGAGCCGATCAGCGGGCAATGCCAGCGCGGTGCACAGCGGCAGTGCAGCGCCAATGGTGAACGACACAGCGGACGAGACCGCCGCCTGCATCGGCCGTGCCGTCGTGAATTCCGAAATGCCGAGTTCGTCGCGGGCATGGGCCGCCAGGGCATCGTGCGCCATCAATTGCGCCGCCACGCGGGTCGCCGTGTCCGCATCGAGCCCACGAGACCGGTATATCCCGGCGAGCTCGGCGGTTTCGCCGGCGCTGTCGCGGGTCAGTTCCAGGTGTTCGCGTGCCAGATCTGCGGCTTCGGCATCAGCCTGGCTGGAGACAGAAACATATTCGCCTGCCGCCATCGACATGGCGCCCGCGACCAGCCCGGCCACCCCGGCGACAATGATCGCATCGCGTTGCCCCGCCACCGCCACGCCTATTATCAGACTGGCGGTTGATACGATCCCGTCATTGGCGCCGAGCACGGCGGCGCGCAGCCAGCCGATGCGGGCCATTCGGTGCTGCTCGGCGTGTCGTGACATTGCCCGGTCTTTCCTCTCGCATACTATTCTCGCACACTATCGTGTCAGATTGCTCTGGCATCTCGCGCCGCCACCGGCGTCGTCTGCGCTGCTGCGGTCCGGGTGTCCATTGCGCCATTCATCGCGCTGAAAGCCATTTGCATGTAAATGCTTTGGATATAGCAAGAGGCGTTTCATGATGACCGGTGTCACTGCCCGTACAATGCCGTTCATTCTCGCCGGCGCCATGTTGGCACTCGCCGGTTGCGCCTATAATGACGCCACCGGATATGCACCCCAGGGTTATCCCCCCGGTTATGATTTAGGAATGGGCAGCGGCTTGGTCTCGCAACCCGGTGATCGTTTTGGCGGGCAGAATGTCGCTTCTATCGGCGTATTCACCCAAGCGCTCGCGCCCTATGGCCAGTGGGTCAAGAGCAAATTCGGCCGCGCCTTCCGCCCTGACGTGCCGCAGGATTGGCGCCCGTATGTTAACGGGCAATGGGGTGAAAACCGGCTATGGGTCAGCAGCGATCCCTGGGGTTGGGTAACCGACCATTATGGCCGGTGGGGCTTTGACGAGCGGGTCGGGTGGGCGTGGGTGCCGGGTACCGAATGGGCGCCGTCATGGGTCGCCTGGCGCGACGATCCGGCAAGCAATGTCACGGGTTGGGCGCCAGTACCGCCGGGGGTGAATTATTCGCTGAGCTATGGGTTTGGCGGCGGCTTCGGCTATGATAGTTATGCCAGTTGGTATGGACCAAGCTGGGTGTGGGTGCCGCAGACCTATCTGTATCAGCCAGGCTTTGGCGGTCGTGTGTTGCCATGGTCTTATGGCGCCAATTATTGGGGCGGCAGCCGCTGGCAGTATCAACCGGGTTTCGGCGGTCGCCCGGCTTGGCCGAGCGGCGGTTATCACCCGCAGCCCGGCGGCGATTGGCAGGGCCGGGACGGCTATGCGGGGGGGGCTCCCCAGCAGGGCCAATCGCAAGGTGGCTATGCGAAAGGACGCCCGTTTCAACGGAATTATGGAGAGCAAACCTATGGACAACCAGGCGGTGGCTGGCAGGGCCAGCCCGGTGAAGGCTCCGGCGGCAGCTATGCCGGTTATTACGAGCGTGGCGGCGTTGGCAACGGCAGCGCCGGAATCGGGGACGGAAATGGCGGTACCCGTGGCGGCGGTGGTCGTAGGGGAATCTCGACGACCGATGATGGCACTGGCGAGGGCTATGGCGGGCGCAGCACCAACGATATGCCGCGTGCCCCGCTGGACCGGCCTGCGATGACTCATGTCGACCGTCCAGCCGAACCGCAGCGGCAGCCGCAGCCGCAGTCGGCGATGCCGGCGATGCCGGAACCGCTGCGCCCGCAATATGTCGAGCCGCAAGCACCGCCGGAGCGTGTGGAGCGCCAGGAACAGCAACAGCAGGTTCAGGCCCAGTCAGCCCAGCGCAACAACGAGGGCAACACGCGGCCGGACTGACCGGAACATGACGGGCAGTCACTGGACGGACGGTCGCTGACTGGCAACAATCACCGCCAAAATGCAGCTTTTGTCACAATAAACTTGCGACTTCACGCTGCACTGCACAGTATCAATCGGTTGCAGCGGAGCGGGAATGGCAGCGGTTCGGGCCTTTGACGAGATGTACGGCCAGGCTGAGGTCTATGGTCGCGCCAATGATGGACGAAGCCGCGGCGATGTCAGCGCCGCCTATCGCTCGATCCAGGCCTGGCTCGATCATAGCCCGCCCGAGCTGATGGCGGCGCGGCGGCGTCAAGCCGAGCTGTTCTTTCGCCGCATCGGTATCACTTTTGCCGTCTATGGCGACCCCGATGCTGCCGAGCGCCTGATTCCGTTCGACATCGTGCCGCGCATATTGGCGCGCGCCGAATGGACCGGGCTGGAAGATGGGCTCAAGCAGCGCGTCAAGGCGCTGAACCTGTTCCTCGCCGATGTCTATGGCTCCCGTGAAATACTGCGCGCCGGCATCGTTCCCGAGGATCTCGTGCTGCAAAACCCGGGTTATTGCCTGCAAATGGCCGGTCGCAAGCCGCCGGGCGGGGTATGGACGCACATCGCCGGGATCGATCTGGTGCGCACCGGCCCCGATGAATTTTACGTGCTCGAAGACAATGCCCGCACGCCATCGGGGGTGTCCTACATGCTCGAGAACCGTGAGGTGATGCTCAAGCTGGTGCCCGAACTGTTCGATCGGGTGAAGGTGGCGCCGGTGGAAACCTATCCCGAGATGCTTCTGGAGACTCTGGCATCCGTCAGCCCGCGTGCCGGCCGCAACGGCGGCGCGCCGGTGTGCGTGCTGTTGACGCCGGGTCGCCACAACAGCGCGTTTTACGAACACAGCTTCCTCGCCGACAAGCTGGGTATTGAACTGGTCGAAGGCTCTGATTTGTTCGTCCGCGACGATGTGGTGTTCATGCGGACAACCCAAGGCCCGGAACGCGTCGATGTCATTTACCGCCGCCTCGATGATGATTTCATCGATCCGTTGGCCTTCAACCCGGCGTCGATGCTCGGCGTGCCCGGTCTGATGGCGGCCTATCACGCCGGCAATGTCACGCTGGCCAATGCGGTCGGCACGGGGATCGCCGACGACAAGGCAATCTATTCGTACATGCCCGACATCGTGCGCTTTTACACCGGCGAGGAACCGATCCTCAAGAACGTCCCGACTTGGCGCTGCCGTGAGCCGGAGGCGCTGGGCTATGTGCTCGACCACCTCGCCGAGTTGGTGGTCAAAGAAGTCGATGGTTCGGGCGGTTATGGGATGCTTATAGGCCCCCATGCGCCGCAGGCGACGCTGGCGGCGTTCGCGGCGAAGCTGAAGGCGCATCCGGAAAAATTCATCGCCCAACCGACGCTGGCGCTGTCCACCTGTCCGACCGCGACCGACGCCGGCCTTGCGGCGCGCCATGTCGATCTGCGGCCATTCGTGCTGACCGGCCGCGACAGCGTTCACATCGTCCCCGGCGGGTTGACCCGGGTGGCAATGACGCCGGGGTCGCTGGTGGTGAATTCCAGCCAGGGCGGGGGCACGAAGGATACGTGGGTTGTGGATGATTGAGGCGACCAATCATTTCGCCCCCGCCACAGGGCATTCGAGAGACGCGCGCTTGCGTGGCCTGGGTGGGGGTTGCGTCCAACACCGATCGGGGACCACCCCCACCCGCCGCACGAAGAGGTGCGAGTCGCCTCCTCCGTCAAGGGCGAGGAAACAGCCATGCTGAGTCGCACAGCCTCCAACCTTTACTGGATGGGTCGTTACCTTGAACGCGCCGACTTCACTGCACGGTTGATCGAGGCGACCCAGCGGCTGTCGGCCCTGCCCTCTTCTTATGGCGGCGCCGGCAATGCCTGGGAATCGGCACTCGAAGCGACTTGGATGACCGAGGCGCACGCCGAACGCGGGCTGACGGTGGACGAACACGGAGTCAGCGATTTTTTGACCCTCGATGCCAGCAACCCCTCGTCGATCCGGTCGTGCATCGAAGTCGCCCGCGCCAACGCCCGCACGGTGCGCACCGCACTGACCGAGGAGGCGTGGGAAGCGATCAATTCCGCCTGGCTCGAAATCGCGCGCTATGGCCCGGGTCTCGACAGCCGCGATCAGGTTGGGCCGCTGCTGGAACTTACCAAACACACGGTTTCGGCGTTTGATGGCGCCGCCCAGCGTACCATGTTGCGCGGCGACGCCTTCTGGTTCGTCAACCTCGGGTCGGCGATCGAACGCGCCGACAATTCGGCGCGGCTGCTCGATGTCAAATATCATCTGCTGCTACCGCGCGGCGAAAGCGTTGGCGGCAGCCTAGATTATTTCCAATGGACGACAATCCTGCGCACCGTGTCGGCGATGACGGCGTATCGCTGGGTCTATCGCGACAGCGTCAAGCCGTGGCTGGTCGCTGATCTGTTGATCCTCAATCGCCAGATGCCGCGCAGTCTTGCCTCATGTTATGATGAGATTCTGCGCCATCTCGATATGCTGGCGTCGACGTCTGGCAAACGTGGCACCGCGCACCGCCTGGCAGCGGCCGGCCATGCCGGGCTGAAAGCGATGGACATCGATTCGATCTTTGCCTCGGGACTCCACGAATTTCTGACCCAGTTCATGCGCGACAATAACAAGCTGGGCGAAGCCATCGCCGAACAATATCTGTTCTGAAAAGTCCGTCTCATGCGCATCAGTGTCGATTATTCGACTTCCTATGACTATTCTGCCCTCGCCAGTGACGTCGTTCAACTGCTGCGCGTCGAACCCGGCGCGCATGATGGCCAGCATGTTTTGCATTGGCGGCTCGATACCGATGTCGACGGCCATCTGCGCCGCTCGTTCGACAGTTTCGGCAACGCCACCCACATGTTCTACGCCGACAAGCCGTTGCAAAGACTTTCGCTGCATGTCACCGGCGAAGTCGATACCTATGACACGCTCGGGGTCATTTCCCATGGCGTCGAGCCATTGCCCCCGGCTATCTTCCTGCGCAACACACCCCTCAGCACGCCCGACGCCGCCATCCGTGCGCTGGCTCGAGATTGCAGCGGCGACAGCGAACTCGCCACCTGCCATGCGCTGATGGCGACGATCTACCAGGGAATGGAGTTCGACGCCGATGTAACGCACAGCCATACAGATGCGATCCACGCCTTCGGCCTCCGCGCCGGTGTCTGCCAGGATTACAGCCACATCTTCCTTGCAGCGGCGCGGTCGCTCGGCATTCCCGCGCGCTATGTCTCGGGCCATCTGCTTCGCGCGGATGGCCTTGTCATCCAACCCGCCGGCCATGCCTGGGTCGAAGCCTTTGTCCCCAACCTTGGTTGGACCGGTTTTGATCCAACCAACGATACCTGCACGACCGAGTCCTATTTGCGTGTCGCCATCGGGCTTGATTACCTCGATGCAGCGCCGGTGCGCGGCGCCCGACGCGGCGGCGGTGCCGAAACGCTTGTCGTCAGTGTCAAGACCCAGAGTTCGGCGGCACCGAACCTCGCGCAATCACAGTTCCAGTCGCAATAAGGGGCACAAACATGCCCGATCAGCATAATCAGTTCAGTGGGGAACGGCCGACAATGACCTATTGTATCGGAATCCTGGTGCGAGAAGGACTGGTGCTGTTTGCCGACACTCGCACCAATGCCGGCGTCGACAATATCTCGAGCTATCGCAAGATGCGCGTGCTCGAAAATGGGCCGGGCCGAGTCGTCGTCGCCTGTTCGGCCGGCAGCCTGTCGGTCACGCAAAGCGCGCTGAGCCGCGTCGAGCTCGGCGTATCGATGCCCGACAGCGGTGAGACCGAAACGCTGGCAGATGCCCCAACAGTGTTTCGATCCGCTCAGATCATCGGGCAAGCCCTGTCCGACGCCAAGAAGTCCATCGACATGGTGGTGCGCGACGACAATGTCTCGACCAGTGCCTCGCTGCTCGTCGCCGGGTCGATAGGCGGCCGAAAGCCGCGGCTGTTCCTGGTCTATGGCGCCGGCAACTTCATCGAATGCCAAGCTGACACGCCCTTCCTGCAAATCGGCGAGCTGAAATACGGGAAACCGGTGCTCGACCGGATGATCAATTTCGAAACGCCCATGGCCGAAGCGATCAAGGTCGGGCTGATCTCGTTCAGCGCCACTATGCGGTCAAACCTCGCCGTCGGCCTGCCGATCGACCTGATCACCATCCGCAGCGGCGTCTCGAAGCTCGAACTTGTCTATCGCATCGAGGCCGATGACACTTACTATCACGAAATCAATGACCGCTGGTCGAACGCGCTCAGGGCCGCCGCCGCCGCCATTCCGCTGCCGCAATATGCCAGCGCGCCCGATGGGGCGGCGGACTGAAGGGCCTCTGGCGGCTCTACACCGCCACCGCCCCCATACCCTCCGCCGCCGGTGTCCGCCGCAGCCATAGCATAACCGCCAGCACGAGCCCGATGGCGGCGATGCCCGTCATCGCCAGATAGCCCGGCGCACCCAGCCGGTCATACAAGGGCCCGGAAATCAGTACCGCCGCCGCATAGGTCGGGGCGTTGGCGAGTCCCATGTAGATCATCTGTGCCGTTGGCGCGCGATCATCGCCGTGGATGGTCTGGATGAAGCGCATGCCGCCAAGGAAGGTGGTGGCAAAACTGAGCGAGTGCAGCAGTTGCAGCGGGATGAGAATGGCGAATGGCGGCAAGGTCGCTAGCGCCGTCCAGCGGATGACAGCGCCGATGCCGCCGACGACGATCAGCGTTTCGGGGCGGAAGCGTGCCGACCAATTTCCGAGGAACATCAGGAAACCGACTTCGGCGAGGGTGCCGACATTCCACAGCAAGGAGATTTCGCTCGATGACATGTGCTGCTGGTTGGACCAGACCAGCGACCCCGAGGTGTAGAGAAAACCGGCGCTGGCCTGGATCAGCCCGGCGGCGAAAATGAACAGCGTGAAGCTCGGGTTGCGCAGCATGCCGAGTCCCGACAGCAAGCGATCCCCGAACGGCTGTGCCATTTCGGCGCGCGCCAGTACCGGCTCTTTGGGCATCCAGGCGCTGCCCCCGATCATCGCGGCGGAAATCACCAGCATGAAGCCCCAGATCGGCCAGAAACTGCCGGTCCAGTCATTGAGCACGCCGACAACCGTGGTGCCGATGACGAACGCTGCCGACGCCAGCCCGCGCGCCACGCCATAGGTCGGCTTGCCGGTGCGGGTCAGCCGCAGCAGCGCGGTTTCCACCACCGGCAGCAGCCCCCAATAGGCGATGTCGAGCACCAGGATGACCGCGAACACCGCAACGAAACTCTTGAGGAAATACAGCACCGCAAAGCCCACCGTCAGCAATATGGTGAACATGAACAACGGCGCCCGCCGATCACTGCGACCATCAGCCCAGGCGGCGGTCAGCGGCCCGGCCAGCGCCCGGCTGAACCCGGCGATGGCCAGCACGACGCCGATTTCGGCACCACTGAAACCATGGACCTTCGACAGCCACAGCGGCAAAAACGGGATAAGGCAGCCAAAGCCGGCGAAATACATGCAGGCCAGCAGCGTGGAGCGGACGGCGGGAGAGGAATTCAAATTTCGGCTCCGGGACACAGCTTGCCCCCTGCCCCTTTACTCGCCTACGAAGGCTTCAAGATCAAGGGGAACGACCATGATGCAACCAGCACTTTTCGACCTGAGCGGCCAGACGGCGCTGATCACCGGCTCCTCAAAGGGTATCGGCAAGGCCATCGCGCACCGCATGGCGGAACACGGCGCCAATGTAATCATTTCCAGCCGCAAGGCCGATGTCTGCGATGCGGTGGTTGCCGAAATCAATGCCGCTGTCGGCCGTGATGCCGCCTTCGCCATCCCGGCCAACATCGCCGACAAGGCCAGCCTGCAAAATCTGGTGGACAAGACCATCGAAAGGTTCGGCCAGATCGACACGCTCGTTTGCAACGCCGCGTCGAACCCCTATTTCGGCCCGCAGGCCGGCATCAGCGATGATCAATTCACCAAGATATTGCAGAACAACATCGTCTCCAACCATTGGCTGATCACCATGGTCGCCCCGGCAATGCGGGCGCGCAAGGCCGGCAGCATCACGATCATCTCGTCGGTCGGCGGACTGAAGGCCACCACCGTCATCGGCGCCTATGCGATCTCCAAGGCCGCCGACATGCAGCTAGCGCGCAACCTGGCGGCGGAATTCGGCCCCGACAACGTCCGCGTCAACTGCATCGCGCCGGGGCTTATCAAGACCGATTTCGCCAAGGCGCTGTGGGACAATCCCGACATTTTGAAGTCCGCGACCGGGCATGCGCCGCTGCGCCGCATCGGCATCCCCGATGAAATCGCCGGCATGGCGGTGCTGCTGGCCGGCAAAGCCGGCGGGTTCGCCACCGGGCAATGTTTCGTCATCGATGGCGGTGCGACGATTGCCTGACAGTTGGTGCCCGAGGCGCCGTGGCCGATCAGGTGCTGGCAAGCCAGGTGCTGGTTTTGCCTGGCTCGCTCGGGCAGAGGCTGGACACGATGCCGGTGGCAAGCATCACTCAGGCGGAGACCCTTTGCATTGACTGCCGCCGCCGCGACGCCGCACCCACGATTGCAAAGCCGCCGACAAGCATCGCCCAGCTGGCCGGTTCGGGAACCACGCCAAAGCGCGCGCTGGTCAGGGCAAAGGTGCCGCTCGCCTCTTTGAACGAGCAGTCGATGAAGCACTTCGAGCGGGTAATGTCGAAACTGCCCGTGCCAGTGCCGGCGCTGCTGCCATAACCACAACCTGGTCCCGGCAATGATCCGGGCAGCACCGTGTCGGTTGCCAGAAAGCTGGCGGGTAGTATCCCGGCGAAATGCAATGCGCTTGAATTGTAATTCCAGATATTGCAGCCATCGAGCGTGAAGCCGGTGAAATCACCCGCCAGACTGTCGGGCGTGCCATTGCCGAGCGTCAGCGTCGCCCCGACGGCGAGCAGCATCAGGCCGCCCGGCGGCAGGGTGACAATGTCGTGGCCCACACCCGCCGATACTCAGCCGGGTCTTGATCGACAGCGCCCAGTCACCCAGTGGATCATCGAACACCCCGGCGACGCCGACCGGCGTTGCGATCGCGTCGGGGTCGTAGATCATGGTGAAGGTGATAGCCTTGCCAACCAAACTGCCGGCTGTCTCGAAAAATGTTCCCGGCGCATAGCTGTGGACATAAGTGCCGCCGACATTGCTGACATCGATCAGGTCGTTGCCGCCGTCGCTGCCGGTCAGGAAGGTCCCATTGACAGTCAATTTGCTGAGGTGCGCCGCCGCCGGGCCGGCGGCGAACATGGCCGCACAGATGGTTTTCGAGCGTTGCATGGACGGATAGCCTTTGCGAATTGTTGGGCGGCACGCCGCTTGGCACCCCGATTAGGGGCCCCGAGACGATGCAATAAGGTGCAACAACGCGCGCACCGGTGCGCACCCGGTGCATCGCCGGCGTGCACGAAGCCGGTGCGGCTACCCTTGCTCCGCCGCTTGCCGCGTGCGAGAAAAGCCGATGGCGACGCACTTTTCCGACGGACTGTCGCTTGTGCTCAAGGCTCTGTCGATCAGTCGCGCGCAACTTGCCTCGGCGATCGACGTTGACAAATCTCTCGTCAGCCGCTGGTGTTCGGGTAGCATAACGCCATCCGAAACAAATCTGGCGCGACTGACCCATCATATAGCCGGCTATCTGCCGGGTTTCAAAATGCTCGATTGGGATGCGCCGCTTGAACAGTTAGCGGCGCGTTTCGGGGTCGAATATGGGCCGCTGCAACGCGGCAGGCCGGGATTGTCCGACTGGGTGCAGGCGCCGATATTGCGGGAGGCGGCCGCCAATGTGCTGGCACACGGTGCAAGCTATGAAGGATTCTGGCGTACCACCCGCCCCTCCTCGGAAGCGCCGGGCCAGTTCATCCACGAGCATGTGCTGCTGCGCGTTACACCCGATGGCATGTTGAGTTTCCGTTTGGCTATCATGGATATCCGCTATGCCGGCTGGTCGATGCCACTGCAGAACAAGCTGTTCTCGATCGCCACCGATGAGACCACCGGCACCTTTGTCTTCGGCATCTTCGACGGCGTGATGCGCCAGCCGGCCGAACTCGTCGACGGCCTGATCATGACCGTCATGCGGGATGCTGCCGGCACGCCGATCGCCAGCAAATGCCTGCTGGAACAGGATCGGCGATCTGAACGGCGATACTGCCGCCAATGACGCCCGGCTCGATGAACTGGCGCAGGCCTATCCGCTGTAGCTCGTCGATCAGGTTGCGCCTCACATCCGTGATCATTTGTGGAGCAACACCGACCCTGCCGCCTTTGCCAACGGCGGCGAGACAATCCTGATGATGAGCCTGGGGCAGTCGATGGCGCGCGGCGCCAGCTATGAGGACCGGCGCGCGCTTTGAGCGGGGAGCAGGCCCGAACCGACATCCCCGCAACGCGCTTATTCGAACTCGAACACCGCGGTCAGATTGATCGTCAACGCAACCTCACCCGGCGCCACCGGTGTCGGCGCTGCCTCCGCCTTGTCCATGCGCGCCATCACCATCATCGGGCGCGGCCCGGGTTCAAAGCCGGCGCTTTCCGACAGGGTGACGATGCGCCTGATGCGCAGGCCAGTGGCTTTGGCGTAAAGTTCGGCGCGGGCCTTGGCGGTCTTCACCGCCGCCAGCCGAGCCTCATCAAGCGCAGCTTCGCTGTCTTCCACCCGAAAATTGGGCCCATTGATCTGGTTGGCGCCGACATTGACCAACGTGTCGAGCAACTTCCCAGTGTCGGCAATCTTGCGGATGCGCAGGTTGACCGTGTTGGTCGCCTGATAGCCGGTCAACATCGGAGGCTGGTTGTTTTCATATTTGTACTGCGGTTGCAGGCTAACACCGGCGGTCTGGATATCGCGTTCGGCGATGCCCGCCTTGCGGATGGCAGCGACCACGGCGTTCATTCTTGCTGCGTTTTCGGCCATTGCGGCGGCTGCGGTGGGCGCTGCGGTGACGACTCCGCCGGACACTTCGGCAAGGTCGGGAGTCCGCGTGATGCGACCCTCCACCGTCAGCGACAGTGTCGACGGCACCGGGCCCGCCGCCACGGTCTGCGCCGATGCCGAACTCGGCATCGCCATGGCGGCGATGAGGGCGACGGCAGCAGCGACGCCCCGCTGATGCTTGTAACTGATCATGAACAGCAACTCCCGCGATGAAATCTAGCTCACACTATGATCGAACCAGACTTTCGATAATGTGAACAGCCCGTAAAGGATCAGGTGCGACTCTTTATGAGCCGGAACAGCCACAGCACCAGCAGCGCGCCCAGGATTGACATGATCCAGCCGGGGCCACCGCCATCGCCATACCATCCGAAAATCGCCTGCCCGACGAAACGTGCCAGAAACGCACCGGCGACACCGATCGCCATGGTCACGAAAAAGCCCGATGGATCCTTGCCGGGCATCAGCCATTTGGCCAGCGCGCCGACGACCAAACCCACGATAGCCGTGCCGATGATGCCGAAAAAAGTCATTCTGCCGCTCCCTTCGTCCCTGCGTATCGGGCACTATTGCCCAAGAAAACCGTGCAACGGAAGCCACAACCGTCGGAAATGATTTCCGTTGCTGGCAAAGCGCCACTCAAAACCGCCTTCGCAGCGCCACAGTCCTGCGCTAAGGAAGACACTTGCAGATGGTGACGTATTTGAGTAATACAGTCTGTGCCAAGGGACGATCGAGAATGAACATGCACAACAAGTTGCCCGATGCCGAGACCTCCTCTGTCTACGCCTTTCCGGCGGGGACCGGCGACACCGGTCGGGCGTCGCGCCGGGGCTGGTTGAAGCCGGTGCTGATCGTGCTGGCAATTGTCGCTGCGGGCTTTGCTGCGTGGAAGATTTTCGGTCCCAAGCCCGCTGCCGCGCCGGTTGTCGCCAATATTCCCGAAGTCACCGTGATCGTGCCCGGCAATACTGCCGTCGCCCAGACCGTCACCGCGACTGGATCAATCGCGGCGCGGCGGGATTCAGCCGTCGGGGTGCAGGGTGAAGGCGGCCGGGTGACCAACGTCCTTGTCGAAGCCGGCCAGCGCGTCGCCAAGGGCCAAGTCCTAGTGCAGATCGACAGCACCGTGCAAACGCAGACCTCGCGCCAACTGGCGGCGGCGCTGCGCTCGGCACAGGCCGATGCCCAGCTTGCCGAATCCAATCTGAAACGCGCTCAGGCGCTTGTCGGCCGCGGCTTCATATCCAAGGCAGACATCGACCAGCGCACGGCGTCTCGCGATGGCGCCAATGCGCGCGTTGGCGTTGCGTCGGCGCAGCTTGCAGCTAATGAAGGGCTCATCAATCGGTTAAGTGTGCGGGCGCCTTCGGATGGCCTGATCCTGTCACGCACAGTCGAGGCCGGCCAGATCGTCTCGCCAAGCGCTATATTGTTCCACCTCGCCGAAGGCAGCGTGCTGGAAATGCGGGCCCAGGTGGCCGAACAGGATATGGCGATCCTGCGCCCCGGCATGACGGCAGCCGTGACGCCGGTTGGCTCCACGCAGGAATATCGCGGTCGCATCTGGCTGCTTGATCCAGTGATCGACAATGCCAGCCGTCAGGGCATTGCGCGTATTGCATTGCCGTACAGCCCCGGCCTGCGGGTCGGCGCCTTTGCGAAGACGCGGATCACCGCTGGCGAAGCAACGCGCCCGATGTTGCCGCAATCGGCGGTTCAGGCCGATGAAAAGGGTAGCTACGTCATGGTTGTCGGCGCTGGCAACAAGGTGGAACGCCGCGCCATCACCGTTGGTACGGTGAATGATCAGGGGGTCGCCGTCTCCACCGGGCTGATTGGCACCGAAAAGGTCGTGGCCAGCGCTGCGGCATTCCTGCGGCCGGGCGAAGTCATCGCACCGGTTATCGCCAAAACTTCCGCCTGAGGTTCTTACAGATGCGCAACATCTCCAGCTTGGCGATCAAGAACCCTATCCCGCCGATCGTGATGTTCATAATGCTGACACTTGCAGGCATTGTCAGCTTCCGCACGATGAACATCAACAATCAACCGGATGTCGAATTTCCGGCGGCGCAGATCACCGTCAATCAGCCGGGGGCTGCGCCCACAGAAATGGAAACCCAAGTCACCCAGCGCATCGAGGCTGCGGTACGCGGCGTCAACGGCGTTGATGAAATTACCTCGCGCGTCACCGAAGGCCAATCGAACACCAACGTTCAGTTCGCCATCGGCACCCCCGTCGATCGCGCCGTCAACGACGTCCGTGATGCCGTTGCCAATATCCGCAACGATCTTCCTCAGGGTATTTTGCAGCCCCAGGTGCAGCGTATGGATATCGCCGGCGGGCCGATCGCCTATATTTCCGTCCAGGCTGTCGACATGACGCTCGAACAGCTTAGCTGGTATGTCGACAACACCGTCGCAAAACGTTTGCTGGCCGTCCCGGGCATGGCGCAGGTTCGCCGCAGCGGCGGCGTCAACCGCGAAATCCGGGTCATTCTCGATCCGGCGCGAATGCAGGCCTATGGCATCACCGCATCGCAGGTGAATTCGCAACTTCGCCGGGTCAACGTCAACGCATCGGGAGGTCGCACCGAAATCGCCGGGTCAGAACAATCAGTCCGCGTCATTGGCAATGCCAATGATGCGTTCGGGCTTGGCCAGACCCAGATATCTGTCAGCGGCGGTCGCACGATCCGGCTTGCCGATATCGCCGAGGTTCGCGATTCCTTCGCCGAGCAGCGTTCGCTGACCAAGATGAACGGCCGTCAGGCGCTCAGCTTTTCGCTCGCCAAGGCCAAGGGTTCGTCCGACGTGACGGTCTATGATGCAGCGACGAAGGAGATCGCGGCGATCCAAAAGGAAAACCCGCGCGTCAAGTTCTCGGTGCTGTACACGTCAGTGGATTATACCCGCAAACAGTATGAATCGGCGATTTCAGCGATGATCGAGGGCGCCATTCTCGCCGTTCTGGTGGTTTTGCTGTTCCTGCGGGATTGGCGTGCTACCATCATCTCCGCTATTGCGATCCCGCTGTCGGCGATTCCGGCCTTCTGGTTTCTGAATCTGCTCGGATTTTCCCTGAACAACCTCAGCCTGCTTGCGCTCAGCCTCGTCGCCGGGGTGCTCGTCGATGATGCCATCGTCGAGATCGAGAACATCGTGCGTCATATGCGAATGGGAAAATCCGCCTATCAGGCCTCGATGGACGCTGCCGATGAGATTGGGCTCGCGGTCGTCGCGACAACCATGGCGATTGTCGCGGTCTTCCTGCCGGTGGGCCTGATGCCCGGTGTTTCGGGGCAGTTCTTCAAGAATTTTGGCTTCACCGTCGTGGTTTCGGTACTGCTAAGCCTCGCGGTGGCTCGCCTCATAACGCCGATGCTCGCCGCGTTTTTTCTCAAAAGTCATGGCAACGCCGAGCATGGCGAGGGTGCGTGGGTGAAGTGGTACATGCGTGTGCTGCACTGGTGCCTCGATAACCGCTGGAAAACTGTTGCGCTCGGCGGCGTCGCACTTTTGGCAACCGTCGCCAGCTATGCGACCCTGCCGTTGACGTTTCAGCCACCGGAAAATTCCGACTTTAGCCAGGTCACCATCTCTCTGCCGCCAGGATCGACACTGGCGCAAACCGAAGCGATTGTTGATCGCACCGTAAATATCCTCGAAACTTCGCCGGTGGTAGCAACTGCCTTTGCCGACATCAATGTCGGTTCGGCCAACGTGCTGATGACGTTGAAGAAAGACCGAAAGGTCACCAGCATCGAATTTGAACGCGGTATGGCCCCCAAATTGCAAACCATCCCGGACGCGCGCGTCAACTTCCAGTCGAACGGCGGCTTCGGCGGGCGCGACCTTTCGGTCGTGCTGTCGGGCAGCGACCCGGCGCTGCTCGAAGCCACTGCCGTCAAGGTCGTCGAGCAAATGCGCAGCCTGCCCCAGGTTCGTCAGCCGCGGATCGAAGGCGATGTGCGCCGGCCGGAAATCACCATCAAGCCGCGCTTTGACCTGGCGGCGCAACTGGGTGTGACAACGTCCGATCTTTCGGAAACCATCCGCATTGCCACGCTGGGCGACATCGATCAGAATGTCGCCAAATTCTCGCTCTCGGATCGTCAGATCCCGATCCGTGTCGCGCTCGCCGAAGATTCGCGCCGTACCATCGCTACGCTCGAAAATCTGCCGGTCCCCACGGCAACCGGCGGCTCGGTGCCATTGAAGGTGGTTGCCGATATCGGTTTTGGCGCCGGTGCGACCGAGCTTCGCCGTTATAACCAGCAGCGCCGCGTCCTCATAGGTGCAGATCTGGCGCCGGGCCTCGTTTCGGGAGACGCCAACCCCAAGATCAACGCCCTGCCCGCCCTGAAAAATCTGCCCGCCGGTGTCGAAAAAATCACGCTTGGAATGGACAAGTGGCAGGGTGAATTGATCGCCAATTTCATGATTGCCGTTGCGGCGGGCGTGTTGCTGGTGTTTGCGGTGCTGGTGCTGCTTTACAAACGGGTGCTGCCCCCGTTCGTCAACATGGGATCGCTGTTGCTGGCGCCGCTGGGTGGCGGCATTGCCTTGCACCTGGCCGGCATGCCGATTTCCATGCCGGTGTTCATCGGCCTGCTGATGCTGCTCGGCATCGTTGCCAAAAACTCGATCCTTCTTGTCGACATGGCAATCGAGGAAATGAGCAAGGGCGCCACCCGCGACGCCGCGATTCTGGAGGCCGGCCACAAGCGCGTCCAGCCGATCATCATGACCACCGTCGCAATGGTGGCGGGCATGCTGCCCATCGCGCTGTCGCTCGGCGGCGATTCCAGCTTCCGCGCGCCGATGGGCGTCGTTGTCATCGGCGGTCTGCTGGTGTCGACGGCGCTGACCTTGATCATCGTTCCCGCCAGTTTCAGCCTCGCCATCGATGCCGAAGTCTGGCTGGCGCCGCGCTTGCGCCGTTGGTTGACCAACAACGAAAAGACCAAACCCCAGGCAGCCGCCGCGCAGCAACCTGCGGAGTAAGACTGCGCTGAAACCGCTTCGCCCCTTCGAACTGCCCGCTTCGCCGTTTCACCAGATGCGGCTCGCCGCCACACTTTTGCTTGTCGCCATGGCCGGGCTGTTCGTCGCTGCACTGGCCTGGAACGATAGCCATCCGGCATTGCCATGGCTGCAGGCCTTCGCAGAAGCGGCGCTTGTCGGCGGGCTGGCGGATTGGTTCGCCGTCACCGCCCTGTTCCGCCATCCGCTCGGCCTGCCCATCCCGCACACCGCGATCATCCCGGCCAACAAGGATCGCATCGGCGAAAGCCTGGCGAGGTTTCTCAAGGATAATTTCCTCACGCCCGGCGTCGTGGCCCGGCGACTCGATGCCATCGATATCGCCGATGCCATCGCGCACTGGCTGGTAACCGAGCGCCCGCCCAGCACCGGCAAACCGCGCGGCGTCGGACCGCTGATCGCCCGCATTATCGAGGCGCTCGATCAGAAGGCCATCGGCGACCTTGTCCGCGATGTCGCGGTAAACCGGCTGCATGCGCTGGCCCTCTCCCCGATTGTCGCCGATGCCGTCGATGCGACGCTCGACAAGGGCCGCCACGAGCCACTGCTCGACAGCGGGCTTGATTGGGCGCTGGCGACGCTCAATTCGCAATCGGTCGCCATCCGCGACATGGTATCGGAACGCACCACCTGGCTGCTGCGGATGATCAATGTCGATGATCGAGTATCGAGCTCGCTGATCGACGGTTTGCGGCGGCTGCTGACCGAAATGCGCCACGATCCTCATCACCCGCTGCGCGCCCGGGTTGCTGATGCCTTGCGCACCTGGGCCTTCGACCTGCGGCACTTTCCCGAATCGCAGCATAAGGTTGAAGCGTTCAAGGACGACCTTATCGCCAACCCGGCGATGGGCGGCTGGCTAGCCGGCCTGTGGGACAGCGCCCGTGCCGCGATGATCAAAAGCCTCAACAGTCAGACAGCGCTGCCGGCCGGCAAGCTGCGCCCCGCGATGCGCGCGCTGGGAGAACGCATCGTCGCCGATGCGCCGTTGCGCGCCGCGATCAATTTGCATCTGCGCCGCGCAGGCGTCGGTTTGGTTAATGATTATGGCGACGCCATCGTCAGCCTGGTCAGCGACACGGTGCGCAAATGGGACGCGCGCACTGTCACCGAGAAATTGGAAACCGCCGTAGGGCGCGATTTGCAGTTCATCCGCATCAACGGCACCATCATCGGCGGCACTATCGGTCTGGTTATCCACGCTCTGCGGACTTTGCTTTAAGGGCGTCCGGCGGTTGAGGCAGCGGGCACTTTACCGGATGCGTCTCTTCAATTGCCATCCAGTCAAAGGCGTCGGGCGGCTGTGCCGCCCCTGTCAATACCATGGTCTTGCCGTCCGAATTGAAACCGTTCACCGCTAGGTCGTGGTTCAGGGAGTGTCGGCGATGCGATTGCTGGACGGCAAGGTCGCGGTTGTGACGGGCGGCGGCAACGGAATTGGGCGCTGCCATGCGCTGGCGCTGGCGGCGGCGGGTGCGCGGATTGTCGTCAATGATCTTGGCGGCAATGTCACCGGCGGCGGCGCCGGTGACGCCGCCGATGAAGTCGCCGAGGAAATTCGCAGCGCTGGCGGCCAGGCCGTCGCCAACCGCGCCAGCGTTGCCGATTGGGCCGGCGCTGCGACAATCATCGAGCAAGCGGTAGCGACCTTTGGCGGCCTCGATATCGTCGTCAACAACGCCGGCATCAACCGCCCCGCCAACATCGCCGACATGACCGAGGCCGATTTCGACCTGGAGGTCGGCGTGCATCTGAAGGGCACCGCCGCCGTCTCACACCATGCGGCACGGTTCTGGACCGACCAAGGCCCGGCGGCCGGGCGCGCCATCATCAACACCACGTCGCCAGTCGGCGTTCACCCAATGCCCGACGGCGGCCCCTATTGCGCCGCCAAGGCCGGCATTGCCGCCTTCACCCAGGTGTTGGCGCAGGAACTGGCCGGGCTCGGCGTCCGCGCCAACGCCATTGCGCCGGCGGCGCGGACGCGAATGGTAATGGCTTCCCCCAGCGTCGACCAGCTGATGCCGCGCAGCAGCGGCTTCGACCGTCATGCCCCGGAGCATATCGCGCCGCTGGTGGTCTATCTAGCGTCGGACCTTTGCCGCTTCACCGGCCGCATTTTCGGCGTCGAAGGGCCGGATGTCACCCTCTACACCCCATGGAGCGCCGATGTGCTGGTGACGGCCGCTGGCGGCTGGAGCGCCGAAACCTTGGGGGCAGCCCTTGAGTCGCATCCGCAGCAGGCAGTCATAAGGGCTTTCTATCCCGGGGGCCGCATCGACACCGTGTCACCGCCGAACCGCACCTTGAAGGCACTGGCGGCGGCGCAATTGCTGGGGTAGCTTTGGTTCATGTTTCTCAATTTTCTCTACGAGCTGCGCGCAGCCAAAATCCCGGCCTCGCTGAAGGAGCATCTGCTGCTGCTGGAAGCGTTGCAGGCCGATGTCATCGACTGGTCGATCGTCGACTTCTATTATC
>JAYUUE010000035.1:0-2131 GCA_043754785.1 Polymorphobacter sp.
GCGGCGAACTTCATCGTCAACGTGCCGCACAACTGGTCGGATGCGGGAAAGACCGTTGCCGCCGTCGTTCGCCATGCACAGGACACCGGCGCCACCCGCGTCGATGCCGAACCAAAGGCACAGGAGGATTGGGTCAACTTCCTCCTCACCGGCCCCGGCATGACCATCGGCACGCCGGACTGCACGCCGGGATATTACAACAACGAGGGCCATGCGGCCGACCCGCGCGCCGCCTATGCAGTCGGCTATCCGCTGGGAGCGGTGGCATTTTTTCAGCATATCGAGCGGTGGCGACGGTCGGGGACGTTCGAGGGGTTGGCGTTTGGGTAAGGCCTAGTCCACGGTCGGTACAAACTCCCGCGCGGCTTCGATCAGCATGATCGGCACGCCATCACGGATCGGGTACGCCAGCCCGGCGCGGTCCGCCACCAGCTCCTGCGCGGCTTCGTCGTAGCGCAAGGGAGCGCGGGTCATCGGGCAGACCAGCAGCGCCAGCAGTTGCGGGTCGAGCGCGGTCATCGACCGTTTATCATTGCAGGGTCGGCCGGTCATTGCCGCCGCCCGAGTTGCCGCCATGGCCCTGGGCAAAGGTCATCAGCGCGGTGAGCGTCGCGGCGCGTTCGGGCAAGTCTTCGGCCTCGAGAAGTGCCTGTTTTTCGGCGGGATCGAACGGGCAGACGCTGGCCAGCGTCGTCACCAGCGCTTCGTCGTCGGCGGATTTGACCGCTTCCCAATCGGCGCTGAGGCCCTGGGTGTCGAGGTAGCTGCGGAGGACATCCTCGAGGCCGTGACGCGCCATTGCGGTCAGCGGGTCGGGCTCGTCGCGATCATCCTGGAAGTCGTGATAGTCGGTCATCACCTGGCGATACAGCGTCGTGCGCGCCAGTTCAGCGGTGACGCGGAAGCGCATGACGCCGGTCAGCGCGATGAGGATGCGGCCATCGCCGGTTTCGCGGAAATCGACGATGCGGCCGATACAACCGACGTCATAGAGCGGCGGCGGGTCACCGTCCATTCTGGGTTGTATAATCCCGATCACACGATTTGCAGCGCCCGTGGCGGCCATCGCGTCGCGGACCATGGCGAGATAGCGCGGCTCGAAAATGTTGAGCGGCAATGTCCCACGCGGCAGCAGCAGCGCGCCGCTGAGCGGGAACACCGGAACGGCGCTGGGCAAGGGTTCATCGTAGGTCATGCTGAGCGACTCATGAAAACAACATCGAGCGCAGGCGGGCGCGGGTCTTGATGCTCCAAGGGTCACCAAGGCCGACTGCTTCGAACATTTTCAGCAGCTTGGCCTGGGCTGCGCCTTCATTCCAGCTTCGGTCGGCAGCGATGATGGCGAGCAGCGCGGCGGCGGCGCCATCGTTGTCGCTGCGGGCGATCAGCGCGGTGGCAAGGGCGAAGCGCAGTGCATGGTCATCGGGCGCGGCGGCGACCTGGGCCTCAAGCGCGGCCAGGTCGTCGACCGGCACTGCTTCGCTGGCCAGTGCCACGGCGGCGCGGGCGCGGGTCACCTCGGGGTCTTTGGACTCGGCGGGCACATGGGCAATGGCAGCCGCCGCAGCGAGCGGATCACCGGCGGCAACCAGCGCGAGTGCATGTTTTGCCGCCAGCCCTTCGCGTTCGGGCAGTTCGGTGGTCAGCGCGCCGAACATCGCCAACGCATCGGCGTGGTTGCCAGCGGCGCTGGCGCCTTCAGCGGCTTCGGTCAACGCGGCGATTTCGGCTTCGGCCTCGGCTTCGCCAGCCGGCAGCGGCGCGGCGGCGAGAAGGCGATCGATGAATGCCTGCAACTCGCGTTCGCCGAGAGCGCCCTGGAAGCCATCGACGGGCTCACCCTTCAGGAAGGCATAGACGGTCGGGATCGACTGGATGCGGAATTGCTGAGCGAGCGTGGTGTTCTTGTCGACATCGATCTTGACCAGTTTGACGCGCGGCGCATTGGCGGCCGTGACCTTTTCGAGCAGCGGCGTCAGCGTCTTGCACGGCCCGCACCATTCTGCCCAGAAATCGACGAGCACCAGCGCGTCCGACGACGCTTCGATGACATCGCTGCGGAACGCCTCGATGCTGGCTTTTTCGGCGGATGGGGTGGCAAGGCTGGCCAAGTGTCTGCTTTCTGTCTGCG
>JAYUUE010000036.1:0-2127 GCA_043754785.1 Polymorphobacter sp.
TCGGGCAGGCGAAACGGGCAGCCATGGTTTTCACATGCATAGCCGCGCGCGGCGCCATCAGGCAGTTCGACACGATAACGCACGCCGCGCGGGATCAACGCGATTTCCAACGGTTCAAGAGTGATGACGCCCATTTCGGTGACGATCCGCAACCGGCCCTGCTGCGGAATGATCAGCATTTCGCCATCGGCGGAAAAGAATGCCTGGTCAGTCATGTCGGCGTTCGCGGCATAGGTGAACACCGTCACCCCCGACAGCGTTGCCGGATCGCCATTGCCGAGCAGCGGCCGCAGCGCTTCGACAAAACGCGTCGGCACCATGGGCAAGGCCTGCGGGTCCCACCGCAAGCGATTCGGGCCTGCGTTAAGGAGCATTGGCGTCGCGGCCGCCACCGGCGCAAACGCCGGGTGCATTGCCGATGGCCGCAACCGATACAACCACGACCGCCGGCTTTCGGCGCGTGCCACGGTGAACGCAGTCCCGCTCAATTGCTCGGCATACAGCCCGTATGCCGGGCGTTGCGGACTGTTGCGCCCGACAGGAAGCGTCCCGGGCACAGCCTCGGTGGCGAAATGATTGCCGAAACCGGTCAGCATTTGTCCGTCTCCCGTTATGGCCTCCGGCAGGTGGAGCCGACGGCCCAGACGCCATCTCTATAGCGCGAGTCATGGTCAACAATTGTAATTTCGCTCGATAAAAATGGTCCGGGGTCTGGAACTTGCGGCCCCGGCCGCCGGCGCCGTTATTCGCCGTTCTGAGCCCCCGCTCGCCAGTTCAGGTATCAGACCTCAGCCGTCCCCGGAATGACGCCGCGCCGGATCTGATCAAGCTCGAGCGATTCAAACAATGCCTTGAAATTGCCCTCGCCAAAGCCGTCATTTCCCTTGCGCTGGATGATTTCGAAAAAGATAGGCCCGACCATATTCTCAGTGAAGATCTGCAGCAGCAGCCCGCCACCGGTTTCGGGCGCGCCGTCGATCAGGATACGGCGCGCGCGCATTGCCTCAACATCATGGCCATGGCCGGGCAGGCGCTGGTCAATGAGATCGAAATAGGCCTCGACTGTATCTTGGAACTTAACGCCACGCGCTCGCAAGCGATCGACTGTATCGAAGATATTGTCGGTGGCCAGCGCGATATGCTGAATCCCTTCGCCCTTGTAGGCGCGCAGAAACTCCTCAACCTGGCTGTGTTCGTCCTGGCTCTCATTCAGCGGAATGCGGATCTTGTCATCGGGCGCCGTCATCGCCTTGGAAAACAGCCCGGTCGATCGGCCTTCAATATCGAAATAGCGAATCTGGCGGAAGTTGAAGATCGATTCGTAGAAATGCGCCCAATGGTCCATCCGGCCGCGGTTCACATTGTGCGTCAGGTGATCGATTGTGTGAAGACCGACACTGTTGTCGAGCGGGGTCGTCCCCGAGACAGCACGAAAATCGACGTCGTAGATCTCACGGCCACCCCCTTTGTCGACAAGGTAGAGATTCGACCCGCCGATGCCTTCGATGGCGGGAATGTTGAGCTCCATCGGCCCGACGCGGCCATGGACTGGAATGGCGCCACGCGCGACGGCAAGCGAAAGGGCCTTGGCGGCATCATCAACATGAAAGGCCATGGCGTTCGCCGAAGGACCGTGCTGGTTGCGAAACGCCGCCGCCTGGCCTTCGGTGTCCATGTTGAGCAGGAAATTGATGGAGCCTTGGGCATAGCGCCGGACATTCTTCGACCGATGGCTGGCCACATGGGTAAAGCCCATCGCCACGAATAACCCGGCAAGCGAGTCCGGATCGGGACTGGTGAATTCGACGAATGCGAATCCATCAAGGCCAAGATCATTGGCCGCCCGTGCTGCCATGCTCGTCATGCCACTCTCCCGCCAATAGCGATAGCGTCACATACGTTACGGTTTGCCGCAAGCCGCCTGTAGTCCTGCCAGTGCGCGGCGCAGCGCCTCTGCATCGGTGGCTAACGCGGCCGCGAGCAGCCGTGCGTCCACCCCGATCGCTCGGGCCGTAATGTCATCATAGATGGCGATGCCCACCGGCGTCGCTGACAGCCGCAGGATTCGGCGGCCACCGGTATCGCGCGCCCGGTTGACGAAGCCGCGCCTGCAAAGCGGCGCGACCG
>JAYUUE010000037.1:0-2109 GCA_043754785.1 Polymorphobacter sp.
ACGGACACGGATGCGGTTCCGGTCGTTGAGCGCTCGACCGTAAGAGGAACTGCGATGAAGCCTGTTGTGATTGCCGCCGCCATGCTCGCCTTCGGCGCGGCCCCAGCCCTCGCGGCGTCGCCGATCGAGGGCAACTGGACCAACCCCAAGCACAGCGTCACCGTCCGCATCGCCCCGTGCGGCGCGCAAGCCTTGTGCGGCCGCGTCGTGTCCGCCTCGGCGCAGGCGCGCGCCGATGCCGCCGATGGGGGCACCGCGCGGCTGATCGGCACGCAGTTGATGAGCGACCTGGTCCAGACCGGCGAGCGCAGCTGGCACGGCACGATCTTCGTCCCCGACGTCAACCGCACCGCCGAAGCCGACATCCGCCAGACCGGGCCGCGATCGATCGAGGTCGAGGGCTGCGCGATGGGCGGTCTGCTGTGCAAGTCGCAGACCTGGACCAGGGTCGCCGGGCCGCCCCCGCGCAAGCGGCGCTAGAGTCGTTATCAGCCAAGCTGAGCCGGCACCGGCCCGCACCCGTGACGATGGCTGAATGGCCGGAGGACATTCAGCGAGGCACCAGGCCAACCCACTCAGTGTATCTTATGGGTTGGCCGGATGACGGTGCGGCTCGGTTCAGTTAACCTGAAAAAGACTCTAATCGTCCGCGTTCAGGGTAAGCGTGTTCTGTGGACCGCCTTGCGGTTAACGTGACGGCTGCACCTGCGCAAACGAGGGCACCGTCGGTCTGGTCACCCCGGCGAGCGTTCCCGACATCGCTTGTTGCCGCCATGTGCAAAGCTGGCCGCTCCCGACCTCTTGCCGCTCGACCGGCCAAGGGGTGCGCCTGTTTTCGAGGCGGATGGACCGGGGCCGGTTCATCTGGCCCGAGGCCAAGACGGGCAGTGTTAGCCTGACGCCAGCCCGGCTTTCGATGCTCCTGGAAGGCATCGGCTGGCGACCCCCCGAACGGACCTGGGCGCCCTCTCTTGCAGGGTAATCATCGACCGGATTCAGGCGTTTTTCGTGGCGTATTTGAGTGTTTTTCGCGATGTGCTGGCCATGTCGGCAGCGGTCGTTTCGGACCCCGATCGGGACACGCAGATCGCGGCTCTGACAGCCGCGATGGCGACTGGCAAAACCGAGCTTGCCGCCCGTATGCGCCGGATGGCGTTCGGGGCGTCGGCGGAGAAGCTCGCCAACCAGATCGCGCAGCTTGAGCTGGCGCTCGAGGAACTCGAAGCCGCAGCCGTCGTGACCGCTATCGTGTCGCCCGTACCCAAGCCGAGATGATGGCGGCGCAAGGGATCGATATCGTCAGCCGCATCCGCGACGAAGGGTTGAAGGCACCCAAGATCAATACCGACGACACCCCCATGCCAGTGCTCGATCCGGGGGCGCGGTCGCACCGCCACCGGCAGACTATGGACCTATCCCGTCGATGAGCACGCTTCGGGATCAAGTGCGTCGCCGCTCGTCTGGTATCGGTTCACGCCCGATCGCACCGGCGCACACCCGCAAGCCGAACTTGCCAGCTTCACCGGCCATCTCCAGGCCGATGCCTATGCCGGATATGACAAGCCCTACCAGACCGGGCGCGTCATCGAGGTCGCCTGCTGGGCGCATTTCCCGCGCAAGATTTTCGACATCCATCAGGCCAAGCCGACCGCGCTCAGCACCGATATCCTTCAACGGATCGCGGCACTCTATGCCGTCGGGGCCGACGTGCGTGGGCAGCCGCCCGATATCCGACGCTGCGCGCGGCAGGAACGCACCACGCCGTTGATCGCGGATCTTCGCACCGCGCTCGACAATGCCCTTCGTCGCCTGTCGCCCAAGTCGCTGATGGCGAAGGCCATCGTCTATGGCACGAAGCGTTGGGTAGCTCTCACCCGCTTCCTCCACGATGGTCGGCTCGAGATCGACAACAATATCGCCGAACGGTCGCTGCGCGGCATTGCCGTCGGCAGGCGCAACTGGCTGTTCGTAGGCTCGCGCGCCGGCGGCGAACGCGCCGCTGCCATCTGCACCGTCATGGAGACCTGCAAGATGAACGGCGTCGAACCCCAAGCCTATATCGCCGACGCCATCGCCAAATTCGCCGCCGACTGGCCCGCATCCCGCTGG
>JAYUUE010000038.1:0-2108 GCA_043754785.1 Polymorphobacter sp.
TTCTGCCGACGATCAACATCGCCAAAAGCGTCGGCTGGCCGGCCGGGATCATGCCGACCCCGGCGCAAGGGCTGGCGGTCAACGCCTTTGCTTCTGGGCTGCAGCACCCGCGCTGGCTGTATCGCCTGCCGGACGGCGACCTGTTGGTGGCGGAAACTAACGGTCCCAAGCGTCCCGATGACGAAAAGGGCTTCATGGGCAAGGCGCAGGCGCTGATCATGGGCCTTGCCGGCGCCACTGTGGCGTCGCCCGATCGCATCACCCTGTTGCGCGATACCAACGGCGACGGCGTCGCGGACCTCAAGACCCCGTTTCTCACCGGGCTCTACTCACCATTCGGCATGGTGCTCGTCGGCGATCAGTTGTTCGTCGCCGAA
This sequence comes from Polymorphobacter sp., assembly GCA_043754785.1. Lineage (GTDB taxonomy): Bacteria > Pseudomonadota > Alphaproteobacteria > Sphingomonadales > Sphingomonadaceae > Sandarakinorhabdus. The sequence continues at coordinate 378 of JAYUUE010000038.1, forward strand.
GCCGACAAGCTGCGGCGCTTCACTTATGTGCCCGGCGCCACGGCGATCACGACCCCCGGAACGCTGGTGGCACCGCTTCCCGGCGGGCCTCGCAACCATCACTGGACCAAGAATGTCGTGGCATCGGCGGATGGCAAGACGCTGTTCGTGGCGGTCGGGTCCAACTCCAACGCCGGCGAAAACGGCTTGGAAATCGAGAAGAACCGCGCCGACATTCTGGCGATCGACCCGGCAACCGGCGCCACCAAGGTATTTGCTACCGGCCTGCGCAACCCGGTCGGCATGGCGTGGAATCCGGTGACCAGCGAGCTATGGGCCAGCGTCAATGAGCGCGACGAGATTGGTTCCGACCTGGTGCCCGATTACATGACGAGCGTGAAGCCGGGGGCGCATTACGGCTGGCCGTGGAGCTGGTATGGCCAGCACGTCGATGCGCGGGTTCAGCCGGCGCGGCCCGACATGGTGGCAAAGGCCATAGCCCCCGACTTTGCACTGGGGCCGCACACCGCCAGCCTGGGGCTGGCGTTCGCACCGGGCGGCGCGGCGCTGGGCCCGCAGTTCGCCAGCGGCGCCTTTGTCGGCCAGCACGGCTCGTGGAACCGCAAGCCAGCCTCGGGGTATAAAGTCGTCTTCGTGCCATTCGCCGATGGCAAACCCGATGCATTGCCCGTCGATGTGTTGACCGGCTTTCTCAATGCGGGTGGCCAGGCGCAGGGTCGCCCGGTCGGCGTGGCGTTCGATACCGGCGGGGCGTTGCTGGTCGCCGATGATGTGGGCAACACGGTGTGGCGCGTGAAGGCGCAAGCAGCGAAACCGGCGCTGCCCGGACGCTGATCGGACGCTGATCGGTCCTATTTCCGCTGCGGTACCAGGAAGCGGCCGGTTACCCGCCCCGCCGGTGCCGATGGCCCGGGTCCGCGCGCGTCGAAGCTCGACTGGCCGGTGACTAGATTTAGCACCAGTCGCTGGCCCTTGAGCATCGAGCCACCACGATCCAGCGTGACATTGCCGGTCATGGTGATGATACGGCCGTCGACGTCGTAAATCCCGACATCGGCGGTGGCGCGTTCCGTCGGGCTGACCAGCCGCACATTGCCGCGGGCATCGAGCCGCTGCATCTGCGGGTCGCCGGTCTGTCGGGTATAAAGGACCTTCACGCTGTCGGCGTAGAGCGTCAACTTGCCTTGGCGAATGACTACAGCGCCCGAAAACACCGCCTGGTTGGCGGCATCCTGAATCTCGATCCGTGCGGCATCGACGTCGATCGGCGCGCTGGTGTCGAGGCCCTTCAACGCCGAGACCTGGGCTGCCGCCGGAACGGCACCCAAAACAGCGACCGGTACGGCGCCGGCAACAAGCGCGGGAACGGCAACAAGCGCGGCAATCAACGGAGTGAATTTCATCATGCCGCTCTGCCCGCCCCCCCGCGAATCCGCAAGTGCGCGCCGCCCTCGAGCACCAGCCGCCGCCCCTGAATATCGCCCTCCAGCCTTCCGGCACTAAAGGTGCCGATCGGCAGCGTTCCGGTCACCCGTTCGTTCGTGACCACCTGGCGCGTATTGAGATCGATATCGACGGTGTCCGAATCGAGCGTATAGCCCGCCGCTGAATCGAGCCGTACCGGCCCGGTCACCTGCAATTTGTCGGTTTCGATGAAATAGCGGCCCGATGGCGCTGTGACTTGTGCCGGCCCTTCGACCATTTTCAGCTTCGCTTTCAACCCCGTCAGCT
>JAYUUE010000039.1:0-2107 GCA_043754785.1 Polymorphobacter sp.
GGCGGTCGAAACCGTCCGCAAGGAGCTGGAGCGCGTCGTCGCCGACCCGGCGGTCAAGGTCGAAACCGGGCAAGAATGGGTCTCCACCCCCGCCTCACCGCTGCGCCCTGATGTCACCGGTGCCGTCGCGCGCGCGGTCAACGCCGCCTACCCAGGTGTCGTGCCGGTGCCCACCATGGACGCCGGCGCCAGTGACAGCGTCTATTACCGCGCCCTGGGCATTCCCTCCTACGGCGTCAGCGGCCTGTTCATCAAGGGCAGCGACGACTTCATCCACGGCCTCAACGAACGCGTGCCCGTAGCCGCCATTGCCCCGGCGCTGCGCCACTGGGACACGATGATCCGAGAGCTGGCGAAATAATCACCTCTCCCCGCCGGGGAGAGGTCGAGAGACGCGCGCTTGCGCGGCCCGGGAGAGGGGTTTCTTCCCCCCCTCAAACCCGCAGCACGATCTTCCCGACATGCGTCCCCGCCTCCATCCGCCGATGCGCGTCCGCCGCATCGGCCAGCGCGAACACCCGGTCAGTCACCGGCGCAATCCTTGCCGCCTCGAACTCCGGCCAGATCACCCCTTCAAGCGTCTCGGCAATCGCCGTCTTGAACGCCACTGACCGTGGCCGCAGCATCGATCCGGTGAGCACCAGCCGCTTGCGCATCACCGCCACCAGATCGAGCTCTGCACGCGGCCCGCGCTGGAACGCAATGCTGACATGCCGCCCATCGTCGGCCAGACACTGGATATTGCGCGGCACATAATCGCCGCCGACCATATCGAGCACCACATCGACTCCGCGCCCGCCGGTCATCCGCGCGACTTCAGCCACGAAATCCTCGGCGTTGTAATCAATCGCGTGCGCCGCCCCCAGCGCCGTCGCCGCCGCACATTTCTCGCTGCTCCCCGCCGTGACGATCACCGTCATCCCCAGCGCCTTGCCCAGCTGAATCGCCGTCACCCCGATGCCACTGGTCCCGCCGTGCACGAGCAGCGTCTCGCCGGGCTTGGCATGGCCGCGGTCCATCACGTTCGACCAAACCGTGAACCAGGTCTCCGGCAACCCCGCCGCATCGACCATGTCCATCCCCGCAGGGACCGGCAAACATTGCCCCGCCGGCGCCGCGCAATATTCGGCATAGCCGCCGCCGGCCACCAGCGCGCATACGGTATCGCCGACCCGCCAGCGCGTCACATCAGCCCCCAGCGCCGCGACTGTCCCGGCGATCTCCAGCCCGGGAATCGTCGAGATCCCCGGCGGCATCGGATACAGCCCCATGCGCTGCAACACATCGGGGCGGTTCACCCCGGCAGCCGCCACCTTGACCAACACCTCCCCCGGCCCCGCCACCGGCACCGGCCGCGCCACCGCTTGCAACACCTCTGCACCACCGGGGGTTGCAGGATCGATCGCAGTCATCGTGGCGGGAATTGTCATGCCGCAACGTTTGGCCCGGGATGGGTCCGCGGGTCAACCCGCCCAACTTGTCGGCCAACCGCGTCCACGCTAGCGTCGCGCGATGCGCAAATTGATCGTCGTCGCGGCAGTGCTGGCCGGCCTGGCTGCTTGGCTTTATGCGGCGCGTTACGGCAGCACGCCGGCATTTCACGATGCTGGCGGCAAGGTGGTGCCCGGCAGCATCGCCGAAATGCAGCGTGTGACGCTTGGCGGTGTCGAGCAATCGATCGTCATTCGCGGCCGCAACGTGCAGGCGCCGATCCTGATCTGGCTGCACGGCGGCCCTGGAACCGACGAAACCGGGATGTGGCGGCGTAACAACGCCCCGCTCGAGGATCATTTCCTGGTGGTTTACTGGGTTCAGCGCGGCACCGGGCGATCGTTTCATAGCGATATGACACCGGCTTCGATGACGTTGGCGCACTATGTCGCCGATCTCGACCAGTTGGTTGGCTTGCTGCAAGCGCGGTTCGGTCCGCGCCGCGTCGCATTGGTCGGACACAGCTGGGGCACCAACATCGGCGTCAACTACGCCCACGCGCACCCCGACAAGGTCTCGGCCTATGTCGGCATCGGGCAGATCGCCAATTCGGTTGAAGGCGAGCGGCGGTCCTATGCCTTCACACTTGCCGAGGCGCGGCGCCGGCGCGATGGGG
>JAYUUE010000040.1:0-2091 GCA_043754785.1 Polymorphobacter sp.
GTGCTGCCTACCAGCGCATAGATCTGACCGCAGCAGACCGGGTTCTGCAGGTTATAGTCGCCCGAGAGTGTGATTTTGAAGGCCTCGCTCGGCTTCCACAGCACGGCGCCGCGCACCCCGATATTGTCCTGCGAATTAATGTTCTGGCCGGTTACGACATTGTGGATGGTGCCGCGCCGGTCGGTCGTCGACACGCTGAGCCGCGCCGCCACCGTCTCGCTGATCGGGCCCGATACCGACCCCTTGGCCTGTTTGAAACCGTAATTGCCCAGTGAAACCTCTGCCCGGCCTTCAAGGTCGAAACTCGGTGCGCGCGTCGTGATGTTGATGGTGCCGGCGGTGGTGTTCTTGCCGTACAGCGTGCCCTGCGGCCCGCGCAGTACCTCGATGCGATCGACATCGACGAAGTCCAGCGTCGCCGCCGCGATGCGGTTGTAATAGACTTGGTCGATATAGATGCCGACGCCCTGCTCAAAACCATCGTTGGTCAGGCCGAATGGCGCCCCCAGCCCGCGGATGTTGATGAAGGTATTGCGCGGGTTGGTGGAAAAAAACTGCAATGACGGTTGCAGCTGCGTCAGCCGGTTGATGTTGAACACCCCCTTGGCCGCCAGCGTTTCGCCGCTGACCACCGAAATCGCCACCGGGATATCCTGGACGTTTTCGCTGCGGCGACGCGCCGTGACGAGAATCTCGCCGTTGTCGCCGGCGTTGGCGGCAACGGCCGTGGCTGCACCTTCGGCCGCGAGCGCCGGCGCGCTGACCCAAGCCGCCATCGCACCGACCATGAGCGCGGTGCGCCGCCCGATTCCCGCTGGTGTCCGCATGACGCTTGCTCCGTGTGTTGCCGTGGCGCGCACGCTATTCCTACCAATCCGCTGGGCAATGCAGCTTTTGATTGCCGGGTTGAAAGCCACGCTTCGTCATTTGACTTGCGCGCCGCGCTTGCGCTGCTCTGCTGGCAATCAACAGGGAATTACCGATGATCCGACAGACTTTGCTCGCGTTGCTGCTCGGCGCCGGGGCCGCCTTTGCCCAGACTCCAGCCCCGACTGATCCGATGACCCCGGACATGGTCCCGGCCTATGCGGTCGCCCGTCCCCAAGCCGATTACGTCCGCCGCGAAGCGATGATCCCGATGCGTGACGGCACCGACCTGTTCACCGTCATCGTCATGCAAAAGGGCATCACCGGCGGCCCGATGCTGCTGACCCGCACGCCCTATGACGCCGGCAAGGCAACATCACGCAACCGCAGCCAGAAAATCACCGAGATCCTGCCGATTTCGGATTCTGAATTTGTCCGCGATGGCTATATCCGCGTCTATCAGGACGTCCGCGGCATCCACAAATCCAAGGGCGATTATGTGATGAACCGGCCGCTGCGGGGCCCGCTGAACACCACGTCGGTGGACCATTCGACCGATGCCTATGACACGGTCGACTGGCTGGTGAAGAACGTTCCCGAATCGAATGGCCGCGTCGGCATCACCGGCTCCTCCTACCCTGGCTTCACCGCGCTGATGGCGCTGATCGACCCGCACCCCGCCTTGAAAGCTGCCGTGCCGCAAAGCCCGATGGTCGATGGCTGGATCGGCGATGACTGGTTCCACAACGGCGCCTTTCGCCAGCCGGCGTTCGACTATAACATGAGCCAGACGACCAGGGATGGCGATGGTGACGTGCCCTACGGCAGCGGCGACGATTACGATGCCTATCTGACGGCCGGTTAAGCCGGGGCCTTCGCCCCGGCCTATGGTGCCGATGCCTTCCCCGCCGCGCGCAAGACGATGGAGCACCCGGCCTTTGATGCCTATTGGCAGGAACAGGCCGTCGACCGACTGCTCGGCAAGCGCAAGCTGACGGTGCCGACGATGCTGGTGGTCGGCCAGTGGGACCAGGAAGACAGTTACGGCGCGCCTGCGGTATACAAGGCACTCGGTGGCGCCAACAACCCGCTCGTCCACCTCGTTATCGGCCCGTGGCGCCACAGCGGCGTTAATTATGACGGCAGCGCGCTCGGCAAACTCGAGTTCGACGGCGACACCGGATTGCAGTTTCGCACGGGCACGAAGAAGCCCTTCCTCGACCA
>JAYUUE010000041.1:0-2083 GCA_043754785.1 Polymorphobacter sp.
TATTCTACTACCTTTTCGACTCTTGCGATACGGCCGGTCGATTTGCGGCGATATCTCAGTTCCGCCAGTGTCCGTTTCGGAACGCCACTGTTTGACTGAATCTATATTTAGTGGGTGTATGAGTCAAACGGATAGGCATGGTACAACCTTCCACCATGGGCTGCCTCGAAACGGCCGGGACGCGCCTTGATGGCGCCGGTGAAAGCGCCGGCTTCATGGCCGAACATCTCGCTTTCGAGCAGGTCGGTCGCGACGGCGGCGCAGTTGAGGGCGACGAACGGCCGCGCCGCACGGCGACTGCGTTGATGAAGCAACTGCGCCACCACATCCTTGCCGGATCCCGATGGACCAGTGATCAGCACAGAAGCGCTTGAATCGGCGAGTGTCTCGACCTCGCGGCGGATATTGGCAATAGCGGCGCTGCACCCCACTAATGTTGCCAGTTGCGGCGGGGCAGCAAAGGATTTTGTCTTCATGAGTGCGTCCGATTTATTGTAAATCAGTTGTTAACACGCGACCCGAAGCTTGCTGTCCCTCACCAACAGCTTGCACTTTCACAGTAAAAATCCCGACATCAAAGTCATATGAAAGAGTTGCCGAAATGAATGTTGAGCCCCACCGCGTGACCGATAATCCGGACCATTGGACTTGATAAGCCGGCTTTGCGGGTGATTTCGCCCGGCGAGGCCAGACATTGCGGCGGCAGCGGCTGGCAGGTCGTGCCGCACCATGCTGATTCCAGCGCCGACTGCTGGCTGATTGAAAGCGGCAATCTGGCGCTGGTTTCGGTGGATGAAATCGTCCGTTCAGGGCTGCCGCTGGTGGTGATCGCGGTTGAAGAGGCCGTGGTCGCCGATGATTGGCTGGATGCCGCCGACGGCTTTGTGTTGCCCGGCGATGACGCCGCTGTGGTGGCGGCTGTGCTTGCGGGCGTGACGCGGCGGCAAGGCGGATTTGTCGTTGCCGAATTTTCGGATGGCACAGCGCGGACGATCAATGCGCTGTCGATCGAGGCGTCGCGCATTGCCGAGCAATTGCAGCGCCTGGCGGTGGCCCAGCGCGCGCCGGCGGCGGGGGAGCGCGGGGTGGATGCAGCCCTGGTGCGGCGGATGATCAAATTGCGCCGCGACCGCGACCGCCATTTCCCCGCCGAGATCTTTGCCGATCCGGTGTGGGACATGCTGCTCGACCTGATGGCGGCGCGGCTGGAGGGCAAGCGGGTGCCGGTATCGAGCCTGTGCATCGCAGCGGCAGTGCCGACGACGACGGCGCTGCGCTGGGTGCGGAGCCTCACCGAGGCCGGATTGCTCGACCGCCGCACCGACCCGAGCGACGCGCGGCGCAGTTATGTCGGGCTGGCGGAACCGGCGGTGGCGGCAATGCTGAGCTATCTGCGCGGGTTCAATGAAGCGTTTGCGGTGCGATAGCGAAGGTCAGGGTTCATACCGCTCTCTCAGCGCCGCCAGCGCCGCCGGCGTGTCGATGTCGTCGAGGGCCGCGTCGCTGGCGGGGACTTCGGTGGGCGGTGTGGCCAACGCGCCGAGCACCGCCTTGCCACCGATATCGCCGTCCAGCGCCATCAGCGCGGCGAAGTGCCGGCGGCTCCAGCGCACCGGGTTGCCGCGCTTGCCGGCCCACACCGGCACCGCGACATCGCCGGGGGCGGCGGCCAGCGCGCGCAGCAGCGTTGCATCGATGCGCGGCATGTCGCCAAGGCAGACCAGAGCCGCATCCCAGTGTTTGGGCGCGGCGGCGAGGCCGGCGCGCAGCGAATGGGCCAGGCCAAGCGCGTGGTCTCGCGCGACAACAAAGGTTGCGGCGCGGGAGCCGATGGCCGCGCGCACCGCGTCGGCACGGGTGCCCAGCACGACGATCGGTGGCGGCAGGCCGGCTGCGGCAATGGCATCGACGACATGGGCGATCAAAGGCAGCCCGCGCCAGTCGGCCAGCAGCTTGTGCGCATCGCCCATGCGGCTCGAAGCGCCGGCGGCGAGGACAATGGCGCCGGTGGTGTTCGGCGCAGCCATGCGGCCGGCACGGGGTTCGGGGCGTTCGGCCTCGGGCAGGAGCCCGCCAGCGCCCA
>JAYUUE010000042.1:0-18528 GCA_043754785.1 Polymorphobacter sp.
GCCCGACGATTTCGCCCTGCGGCGTCTGCGAACCGTGCGTCTCGATAGCCGAAGGCCGTCACATCGACGTCATCGAGATGGACGCCGCGTCGAATACCGGCATCGACGACATCCGCGAGATCATCGAGGCGGTCCGCTATGCAACGGTCAGCGCGCGCTTCAAGATCTACATCATCGATGAAGTCCATATGCTGTCGAAGAACGCCTTCAACGGCCTGTTGAAAACGCTGGAAGAACCGCCGCCCCACGTGAAGTTCATCTTTGCGACGACCGAGGTCAACAAAGTACCGGTGACGGTGCTGTCACGCTGCCAACGCTTCGATCTCCGCCGCGTCCCCGCTGAAACGCTGGTCAAACACTTCGCCGCCATCGCCGCAGCGGAAGGTGCCACCGCCGAACCCGAAGCCCTCGCCCTCATTGCCCGCGCCGCCGAAGGCTCGGTCCGCGACGGCCTGTCGGTGCTCGATCAGGCGATTGCGCATTCGGGCGGCAGCGTCAGTGCGAACGATATCCGCGACATGCTCGGGCTGGCGGATCGCGGCGCGGTGCGGCGGCTGTTCGGGCTGGCGCTGGCCGGCGATGCAGCGGGGACGCTTGCCGCCATCACGGCGCAGTACGACCTCGGGCTCGACCCCGAAATGCTGCTGCGCGAATTGCTCGAACTCGTTCACGCCATCACGCGCGCGCGCCTTGCGCCAAAGGAAGACCCGGCGCTGAGCGCCGAGGAACGCGCGCAGCTCACCGAATGGGCACAAGGCCTGTCATTTCCCGCGCTACACCGGCTGTGGCAGTTGCTGCTCAAGGGACTGGCGGAGGTGCAAGCGGCGCCGGTCCCGCTTCAGGCAGCCGAAATGGCGTTGTTGCGCCTCATCCACGCCAGCGACCTGCCCGACCCCGGCGCGCTGGTGCGCCGCCTGACCGAAGGTGGCGATGTGGCGGTGACGCCGCAATCGCCGGGCCCCGCGCCCGGACCGGCCCCGGTCGCGCGCCCGGTGGCGGCCCCGGTCGCGGCAGTTGCCACACCGGTCATGGTCCCGCTACCCGCCACCCGCCTTCCCTCCGACTATCCGGCGCTGGTGACGCTATTCCGCGATCATAACGAAGCCCGACTCTGCCACATGCTCACCGACGAGTTGCGCCTCGTCGCCTACACGCCCGGCTTGCTGACGCTGGCCACCGACCCTCGCGCCCCGCGTGACCAGCTGGCGCTGATCGGCCGAAAGCTCACCGAATGGACCGGCACCGACTGGCGCGTCGATTTCGTCACCAGCGGCGGCGCGCCGACACTGCGCGAGGCCGAGCTTGCCGCCACCACCAGCCGGACCGATCTGGCCCGCGCTGACCCCGTGGTCGCAGCCCTGTTCTCTGCTTTCCCCGACGCTGAAATCATCAGTGTCGACCCCAGCGAAAGGATGTCCCATGCCCAGTCTCGATGAATTGATGAAGGCGGCGCAAAGCGTCCAGGAACAAATGGCGAAGGCGCAGGCGCAGCTCGACGTGCTCGAAGTCGAAGGCGCCAGCGGCGGCGGCCTGATCCGCGTACGGGCAACAGCACGCGGGCGGATCATCGGGGTCGTCATCGACCCATCGCTGCTGACGGCGGATTCAAAGGAAATGCTCGAAGACCTTGTTGTCGCAGCCTTCAACGATGCTAAGACCAAGGCCGATCAGGTCGGCAGCGCCGAAATGAACAAGCTGACTGCGGGGATGCCGCTGCCCCCAGGCTTCAAACTGCCTAATCTCTAAACCCTCTCCCGCTGAGGGAGAGGGCGGGTCGCGCGCCAGCGCGGCGGGGTGAGGGGAACACCCACCGCGAAACAATAAGCCCCCCACCGGGAAGGACCACCATGCTGCAACTCCGCTCGCTCGTCACCGCCGATGGCACGCTCGAACTCTCGCTCGCCGACATCCCCATGCCCACCGCCGGCCCCGGTGAAATCCTCGTCCGTGTCGATGCGACGCCGATCAACCCCAGCGATCTCGGCCTGCTCATCGGCGCCGCCGACATGACCACCGCCACCGCCTCCGGCACAGCCGAAGGCCCGGTGATCACGGCGAAAATCCCGCCGGCGTTCATGCGCGCCATGGCCGCCCGCGTCGGCGAATCGATGCCGGTCGGCAATGAAGGCGGCGGCGTCGTCATCGTCGCCGGCGCCGGCGCCGAGCATCTGGTCGGCAAGACCGTCGGCATTTTGGGCGGCGCCATGTATGCGCAATACCGCGTCGTGCGGGTGCGCGATGCGCTGGTGCTGCCCGATGGCACCAGCGCCGAAGCCGCTGCCTCATGCTTCGTCAACCCGTTGACGGCCTTGGGCATGACCGAAACCATGCGCCGCGAAGGCCATACCGCCCTCGTCCACACTGCCGCCGCGTCGAACCTGGGCCAGATGCTCAACCGCATCTGCATCAAGGACGGCATCAGCCTCGTCAACATCGTCCGCAGCGCCGAACAGGCCGAAACGCTGCGCAGCCAGGGCGCGGCGCACATCGTCGATTCGACGTCGCCGACGTTCATGGACGACCTTGTAGCGGCGCTGGCGGAAACCGGCGCGACGATTGCCTTTGATGCCATCGGTGGCGGCAAGCTGGCGGGCCAGATCCTCACCGCGATGGAAATCGCCATCAACAAGACGGCGAAGGAATATAGCCGCTACGGCTCGTCGGTGAACAAACAAGTCTATATCTACGGCGGCCTCAACACCGGCCCGACCGAGTTCAACCGCGGCTTCGGCATGATCTGGGGCATCGGCGGCTGGCTGCTGACGCCGTTCCTGCAAAAGATCGGCGCCGCCGACGCCCAGGCGCTGCGTGACCGCGTTGCCGCCGAACTGACGACAACGTTTGCCAGCCATTATACGGCGCGAGTGACACTGGCAGAGGCGCTGACGCTGCCGGCGATCACCGCCTACAATCGCAAGGCCAGCGGCGAAAAATGGTTGATAACGCCGAATGCCTGATCGGCGCGGGCGCCAGTCGCCGAGCGCCTACTCCGCTACCACCCCACCCTTCATCACCATCCGCACCCGCGTCACCGCTGCAATATCCACCCCCGGATCCCCCGCAACTGCCACCAGATCGGCCAGCAGCCCCACCGCCACCCGCCCCCGGTCGGTCAACCCGAAACTCGCCGCATTGCCCGCCGTCGCTGCATGCAACACCGCCGCCGGACTCATCCCCGCCGCCACCAGCAACACCATTTCGCGCGCATTTTCCCCATGCGCAAACACCCCGACATCGCCGCCGACGCAGATGATCACCCCCGCCGCCCGCGCCAAAGCCAGTGCGCGGCGTACTTCCACCACCCCCGCCGGCGCCGGTTCGACACCGTTCCACCCGCGATACTGCGCAATCGCATAACTCGCCGCCAGCGTCGGACACAAAGTCACACCGCGCTGCGCCATCAGTTTGAACACCGCCGCCGTGCCTTCGCTGCCATGTTCGATGGCATCGACCCCCGCCAGCACCGCGCGCTGCATCCCCTCCGCCGTGCTGGCGTGCGCGGTGACTTGTCGCCCAGCACTGTGCGCCGCCTCCGCCGCCGCCGCCATTTCCCCTTGTGTGAACGTCGGCCGGCTCGGTTCACCCGGTCCCCAACGATAGTCGGCATAAAGTTTCACCACATCGGCGCCATAACCAATCTGCCGCCGCACCGCCGAAACCAACGCCGGGCCGTCGACAGCCTCCGCCCCCAACGGGACCTCGACCCCCGGTTCGAAACCGCGTGGCCCATAGGCCCCCGTCGCCACGAGCGCACGAGTGGCGACGATCATCCGCGGCCCCGGCACGATTCCGCTATCGATTGCCCGTTTCAGCCCGACATCGGCATAGCCCGCACCCTCGGTGCCGAGGTCGCGCACCGTCGTGAAACCCGCCCGCAGCGTCGCCCGCGCCGCCACCACAGCGCGCACCGTACGCAGCGCCGTCGCCTCGTGGAGCACCTGATCGTCCCACGACGTCTCGTTATACGGGTGCAGGAACAGATGACTGTGCCCCTCGATCATCCCCGGCATGAGCGTCAATCCGGCCAGATCAACCGTCTTTGCCCCGGCCGGCACCGCCAGACCCGGACCGACGCCAACGATTTTGCCGCCATCGACGATCACCTGCCACCCGTTATGCATCGCGTCGCCATCGAAAACCCGCGCCGGGCGCAGCAAAACCGGTTCGGCAACCACCGGCGCGGCCAGCAGCAGCAGGGCAGCAATCATCGTCAAACGCATCAGGCAGACCCTCAGAGCGGCGGCGGCACCAAGCCTACGCCCTTGAGCACGATAGCCTGTGCCAGCATCACCGCCAGCCAGTAAACGCAATCGGCCGCCACCGCACCGGCCGCCACCCCGCGGGCGCGCAGCGTCACCACGCACGTCGGCACCACGAACCCCAGCCAGATCACCACCGCGCTGCCGATCGCCATCGTCCAGTCGCCAGCCTTGGCCGGCGCCAGGATCAACGCACCGGCGAGAATTGCCGCGAACCAGACCTGCGCCACGGCAACTGTGACCACCAACCCAAGCCCGGCTCGCGGCAGCCCAGCCAGCCAGTGATAAACGGCGCCAACCACAAGGCCAGCAAGGGTTGCCAGCAGGATCGGCACGGCATTCAGCAGGATATAGATCATCGGACACCTTGGGTTTGGGTCATCATAACGTTAGGTAGCTCGCAAAGTCGCACAAGGAAGACCGCCTATGACCGCACCCACTTCATTCCCGCCGCTACTTCTCGGCCGCCTCAACCATGTCGGCATCGCCTGCCCCGACATCGACGCCACCATCGCGATGTATGCGACCCTGTTCGGCGCGGTCGTCTCCACGCCGCCTTTCGACCTGCCGGCGCAGGGCGTCCGCGTCGCCTTCATCGATGTCGCCAACAGCCAGTTGGAGCTGATCGAGCCATTGGGCGACACCTCCCCCATCCACGGTTTCCTGAAAAAGAACCCCACCGGCGGCCAGCACCACGTCTGTTTCGAAGTCGCCGACATCATCGCCGCCCGTGACGCCATGCGCGAACGCGGCGCCACCGTGCTCGGCACCGGCGAACCCCGCATCGGCGCCCACGGCGTGCCCATCATCTTCGTCCACCCCAAGGACGCCGGCGGCGTGCTGATCGAACTGATGGCGACCCCCGCGCACTGAGGCTGGCGCTGCGTTGCGGTGCCTGCTAGGCACCCCCTCGCGGTCAGAGGATCGGGCGATCGCCGCTGTGGCAACACAGGGGAGGAAAGTCCGGGCTCCACGGAACGCGGTGCCGGGTAACACCCGGCGGGGGTGACCCCAGGGACAGTGCCACAGAGAGCAGACCGCCGATGGGCTTCCTCGGGAGCAACAGGCAAGGGTGAAAGGGTGCGGTAAAAGCGCACCGCGCGATGGGTAACCAAAGCGGCATGGCAAACCCCACCGGGAGCAAGACCAACTAGGCGCACGAGCGACCAGAAGCGATTTTGGTCGCGGGGCAGGAACCGGCTCCTTTCGATGCGCGGGTTGGTTGCTTGAGGTTGTCGGTAACGGCAATCCTAGAGGAATGATCGTCCAAGGGCTTCGGCCCCGGACAGAACCCGGCTTACAGATCCTCTGACCGCATCGCAGCACCGCGAGCGCATAACGCGCAGCGAAGCGTGCCGACAGGCGCAAGATCGGCCGGCGAAGCGGTCCGACTCCCGGACCGAACTCGTCCGACGCCAGCATGGGCTTTGCCCATGCCCCTTTGTGCCTGCCTATCCCTTCACTGTCATCCCGGGCTTGACCCGGGACCAAGCTAGCTTTCGCGCATACGGCGCTCGTGCTTATACGGCCAAATGTAATCAGCCTGGGTGCCATCAATAAACGCCGTGATCCAACTCTTCAAATCTTGCGACTGGTTCCGGCAAATTTCGCTTGTTTCTCGGTACGAAATACCCCCAGCCGCCATCGAAATACGCTCGCTTCGTTATGTACGCGCCATAAGGGTCAATCGAGACGAATTGCGGTTCAAGCATTGCAATAGCGCCCTGCCATTGGGCTTTTGCAATCTCAGCTCGGGACGGATTGGCTTCCAAAAGCGCCTGAGCCTCGAGTTTGACCGCGCTTAGCTGCGCCGTGTCACGAACTGGCCTTTCACACCCACTCAGCAAAGCCAGCACTGCAATAGCCACAAGCGCGCGCTTGCAATTTTTTTGCATCTTCATGATCCGATTTTGGCTCATGTCCTCAAAGTCGGCAATGGGGTCACAAACAGTCTCCAGATACGCAAATGACACCCATCAACAACTGGTCCCGGGTCAGGCCGGGATGACATTCCCAAGCCAGAAAGCAAGCGCATGGGCAAAGCCCATGCAGCTTGCCCCGGACTTGATCCGGGGTCAGACGGGTTTGGCGCGCTTCGCCCGCGCCGCGCCGCTGGCCGGGCTGGCGCCAGTCGGCGCGCGGCCCGCGCGCTCGCGGCGCTTAGCCTGACCTCAGCATCCCCACCCCCGCGTCCCGCTCAAACAAATACATCAACCCCCGCGCCGCCACCCCCCGCGGCCCCGCCAATCCCCCATCCCGGTCCAGCAACAACCGCGCATCGTCCCGCGCCACCGCCACATACTTCGCCGTCCGCTCCGGGTCGGACAGCCGGAACGCCGCGTCGCCAGACTGCCGCACGCCCAAAATCTCCCCCGCGCCGCGCAACCGCAAATCCTCCTCGGCGATCCGAAACCCGTCATTGGTCTCGCGCATCAACTTGAGCCGCGCCCGCGCCGTCTCCGAAAGCTCACCCCCACGCAGCAGCAGACACACCGATCGCCCCTCGCCGCGGCCGACTCGCCCGCGCAACTGGTGCAACTGCGCCAACCCGAACCGCTCCGCCGCCTCGATGATCATCAGCGTCGCATTCGGCACATCGACACCCACTTCGATCACCGTCGTCGCCACCAGCAGTCCCAGTTCGCCGGCCGAGAACGCCGCCATCACTGCGTCCTTTTCCGCCGGTTTCATCCGCCCATGCACAAGTCCCACACCCCCGCCAAACCGCGCCTTCAGCATCACCGCCCGCAATTCCGCCGCCGCCTCATCGCCAGTCTCCGACCCTTCGACCAACGGGCACACCCAATAAGCCTGGCCGCCCGCCGCCAGATGCCGCCCCAGCCCATCGACAACCTCGTCCAGCCGCTCGGCCACCATCACCCGCGTCTCAATGGGTTGCCGCCCCGGCGGCAGCTCATCGATCTGCGAGGCATCCATTTCGCCATATTGCGTCAGCTGCAAACTGCGCGGAATCGGCGTCGCCGTCATCGCCAGCAGGTGCGGCGGCACTTGGGCCTTGGCGGTCAGCAACAGCCGCTGCGCCACGCCGAACCGGTGCTGCTCATCGACCACCACCAGCCCCAGGTCATGATAGTCCACCGCATCCTGAAAGATCGCATGGGTGCCGATGAGGATATCGATCCGCGCCATC
This sequence comes from Polymorphobacter sp., assembly GCA_043754785.1. Lineage (GTDB taxonomy): Bacteria > Pseudomonadota > Alphaproteobacteria > Sphingomonadales > Sphingomonadaceae > Sandarakinorhabdus. Next base: position 7,411 of record JAYUUE010000042.1, read on the forward strand.
GCCAGATCATCGAGCAAATCCGCCCGCACCTTCCCCTTATCGCGCCCGGTCAAGATCGCCACCCGCACCGGCAACGCCCCGATCAGCTTCGAAATCGTCGCAAAATGCTGTCGCGCCAATATCTCGGTCGGCGCCAGCAACGCCGCCTGCGCCCCGGCCTCCACCGCCGCCAGCATCGAGACCAGCGCCACCAAAGTCTTGCCCGATCCGACATCGCCCTGCAGCAGCCGCAGCATCGGCGACGATTGCGCCATATCCCCGGCAATCTCGCCCAGCACCCGCCGCTGCGCCGCCGTCATCGCCCACGGCAAGCTGGCAACCAGCGCCCCGGTCAACCGCCCATCCCCCGACAGCGCCCGCCCCTTGCGTGCTCGCGTGTCGCGCCGCACCAGCAGCAGCGCCAGTTGGTTGGCGAGCAGCTCGTCATAGGCCAGCCGATCCTTGGCCTTGCCCTCGCCATTCAGATCATGCGCCGCCGCCAGCGCCGCCTTCCAGCACGGCCAGCCATGCCGCTCAACCACGCTCGGCTCGATCCACTCCGGCAATGCGGGCGCCGCCGCCAGCGCCAGCGCCGTCAACTGGCCCATGCGCTTGTTGGTGACGCCCTCGGTCAACGGATAAATCGGCTCGCGCAGCATCGGGCCAAGCGCGTCGCCGGGCAGCGAAATCTCCGGATGCGAGATCTGCAGGCTCTGCCCATAGCGATCGAGCCGTCCCGAAATCCGCCGCGTTTCATGCAACGGCAGTTTCGACCGCGCCCACGCCGCCGGTTGCCCGAAAAACACCAGGTCCACCCATTGCCCGCCGCCATCCACCGCCCGCACCCGCAGCGGGCTGCGCGGGCCGCCCTGATCGTGGCGAACGATGGTCAGCGTCACAATGATCGGCCTGCCGACCATCGCCTCGTCGACATGCTCCACCTGCACCCGCTCGATCGCCATAATCGGCAAATGGAACAGCAGATCGACGACTCGCGTCAGCTTCAGCCGCGCCAATTGCCGCACCAGCGCCGCGCCGACGCCCTTCAGCGTTGCCGTCTCGGCGAACAGAGGATTGAGGATTGCGGGCCGCATCAAGGGACCATCTAGCACGCCCGTCGCGTGCACGAAAACGCCGGCGACCGATGGGTCGCCGGCGTTCCAGTCAGTCTGCGATCAAGTCAACAGCAGTCCGCCGCTGCCCCGCAGCACGCCGCTACGGCGTCACAGCAGGCGCTGGCCGCTTTCGCCACGGCTGCCGGGTCGGCCGCAAGCGCTGCCGTTGAAGCGAACAGCAAAGCGCCGGCCGCAAGAATCAACTTTTTCATGTGATGTCCTTCAAATTGCGAAAATCGGATGGTTTTAAGCCACCCTGTTTTGCGGCGGCGGCACATCGGGTGCGATGGTGGCCATCGTCAGGCCGATCTTCCGCGGCGCATACACCGCCAGCGTCCAGCCCGTCGTCACTACAATTCGCACCGGTTCCGGCTGAACCAAACAGGCCAAGCATACCGAATCGCAAGCCTTGGGTTGCATCGGCTGACCATGGTCGCCGCCGTTCATCATCAACATGACGCCGCCGCCTGCCGCCGGGCACGCCTGCAAGGGGGTGATAGCAACTGTCGTCACAATCGCCATCGCCATCATCAGGCAAACAAGTTTGAACCATCGCGCCACGATGCAAAATAGGTTCCGATCGTCGCCGTGACAAGTCTGGGCTTGAGCCAGTGCGAGTGCCTATCTATGGTTCAGCGCAATTGCTCGACCGCGCTGCAAACTCTGCAGCGCGGATTTTGTATTTCCGCCACCGCTTCTTTGCCCAGGGGTTCAACATGGATGCACCCGTCAGCCTCGATCACCGCCTGCGCCGGCTGCGGTTTCGCGCCTGGCACCGCGGCACTCGCGAGGCCGATCTGATGATCGGTGGTTTTGCCGATCGCTATGCAGCCGGTTGGAATGATGCCGAGCTGCGCTGGTTTGAAGCACTGCTCGACGAACAGGATGTCGATGTCATGGGCTGGGCTTTCGGCACGATCGTTGCACCCAAAGCCTTTGAAGGCCCGATGCTAGAAGCATTGAAAAAGCTCGATTATGTCGCCGTTACGATGCGCTGACCATGGTCCTCCCTCTAAGGAGGGAGGCGACTCGCGCCCCTTGGCGCGGCGGGTGGGGGTCCACACGTGTCGCAATTGGGGAGACCTCTACCCGCCGCGCCTGCGACGGATGTCGACCCCGCGCCGCGCGAATCGACTCCCCCTTGAGGGGGAGGAACTGTCATGATCGACCTTCGCCGCTTTGCCGCCGCCACATCCCCCCTTACCCTCGCGCGCTGCGCCGCCGGCTTCCTGCCGTGGCTGATGGCCGACGCTGCGCGCGCCGCCAGTGGCCGCGCCGTGTTCATCGCCGCCGATGATAGCTCGGCCCGCGCCCTCGCCGAAGCCGCCGGTTACTTCGCCCCCGAAATCGAAGTCATCACCCTGCCCGCCTGGGATTGCCTGCCCTATGACCGCGCCTCCCCCGGACTGCGCGTGGCGGCCGAACGCCTCGCCGCGCTCGCCGCGCTGGCGGAAAAGCCCAAGGGCGCGCAGCTGCTTGTCACCACGATCAACGCCGTCACCCAGCGCACCTTGCCCGCCGCCCGCGTTGCGGCGCTCACCGCGCTGATCAAACCCGGCACCCGCATCGACCGCGATGCGTTGGCCAAAAAGCTCGCCGCCAATGGCTATGTCCGCACCGACACGGTGGTGGAGGCCGGCGAATATGCCGTGCGCGGCTCGCTGCTCGACCTGATGCCGGCCGGTTCCGAGCACGCGCTGCGCCTCGACTTCTTTGGCGACGAGGTCGAGACTCTGCGCAAGTTCGACCCCGCCACCCAGCGCAGCCTGGGCGCTGCCGAAGGCTTCACCCTGCTCCCGGTCAGCGAAGTCCTGCTCGATGAAACCCGCGTCAAAAGCTTCCGCGCGGGCTATCTCGAACGCTTCGGCGCAACCGCCACCGGCGACCCGCTCTACGAAGCCGTCAGCGATTCACGGCGCCTCGCCGGTATGGAACACTGGCTGCCGCTGTTCGAACCCGAACTCGGCACGGTATTCAACTACATCGGCCCCGGCGCCGTCATCGTCCGCGAGGCCGGCGCCGACAAGGCGGCCGAAGACCGCTTCGCCGCCATCGCCGATTATCACGACAACCGCACCACGGCGCTGTCAGGCAAAAAGGGCAGCTACCGCCCTTTGCCGCCGCACGCGCTTTACCTCACCCCCGCCGAATGGGCGGCGCTGCTCAAATCGCGCATCGTCCACCTCGCCAGCCCCTTTGGCGTCCCCGATGGCACCCTGAACACCATCGACTGCGACGCCGATCCGGCGCGCGACTTCGCCCCGGAACGCATCGCCCAGGCCGCCGGCGGCACCCCGGTTTACTCTGCAATCAAGACGCATATCGACGACCGCCGCAAAGCCGGGGACCGCATCATCCTCGCCAGCTATTCGAACGGCGCCCGCGAACGGCTGAAGGGCCTGCTCGCCGACGAAGGCATCACGGCGCTCGCTAACGCCGAATCCTGGCAGGAATCGCTTGGGCTTACCGCCAAAGGCCAGGTCGTCCTCACCGTCGTGCCGCTCGAACATGGCTTCACCCGCACCGAACCCAAATCGTCACTCCTCGTTCTCACCGAACAGGACATGCTCGGCGACCGGCTGATCCGCCGCAAGCGCAGCGCGAGGAAGGCCGATGCCTTCATGGCCGAACTGGCGATGCTGACGCCGGGCGACCTGCTCGTCCACCGCGAGCACGGTATCGGCCGCTATGAAGGCCTGGTCGCCATCGAAATCGCCCGGCGCCCGCATGATTGCGTCGCGCTGAGCTATGACGGCGGCAGCAAACTCTATGTTCCCGTTGAAAATATCGATGTTCTCAGTCGCTACGGCAGCGAATCCGAGGGCGTAGGGCTCGATAAACTCGGCGGTGTCGCCTGGGCCGCCCGCCGTGGCCGGATGAAGGACCGCATCCGCGAAATCGCCGGTGAACTGCTCAAAACCGCCGCCGAACGCCATCTGCGCGAGGCCGAACCGGCCATCGTCGATCCGCACGGCTACGCCGCTTTCTCCGACAAATTCCCCTATGTCGAAACCGACGACCAACTGCGCGCCATCGAGGATGTGCTCGGCGACCTCGCTTCCGGCCGCCCGATGGACCGTCTGGTCTGCGGCGATGTCGGCTTCGGCAAGACCGAAGTAGCGCTGCGCGCCGCTTACGCTGCGGCGCTTTCGGGGATGCAGGTGGCGGTGGTCTGCCCGACAACGCTTCTCGCCCGCCAGCATTTCGCCGGCTTCACCGAACGTTTTGCCGGCCTTCCGGTGGAAGTCCGCCAGCTTTCCCGGCTGGTCACCGCCAATGACGCCAAGGTCACCCGCGACGGCCTCGCCGACGGCACCGTCGATATCGTCATCGGCACCCACGCCATCCTCGCCAAATCGGTCGAGTTCATGCGCCTCGGGCTTGTCATTGTCGATGAGGAGCAGCGCTTCGGCGTCACCCACAAGGAACGGCTGAAGGCCCTGAAGGCCGACGTCCATGTGCTGACTCTCACCGCGACGCCGATTCCGCGCACCCTGCAAATGGCGCTCACCGGCCTGCGCGAAATGTCGATCATCGCTACCCCGCCGGTCGATCGTCTTGCCGTCCGCACCTATGTCATGCCGTTCGACGAAGTCGTTTTGCGCGAGGCGCTGCTGCGCGAACATTATCGCGGCGGGCAATCGTTTTTCGTCGTGCCGCGCATCGCCGACCTCGCCGATATCGAGCAATTCATCCGCGAGCAGATTCCTGAGATAAAGCCGGTCACCGCGCATGGCCAGATGTCGCCGACCGAAGTCGAAGAACGCATGAGCGCCTTTTACGACAAGCGCTATGACGTGCTGCTTTCGACCACCATCATCGAATCGGGCCTCGATATCCCCAGCGCCAACACGCTGATCGTCCACCGCGCCGATCGCTTCGGCCTCGCACAACTCTATCAGATCCGCGGCCGTGTCGGCCGCGCCAAAACCCGCGCTTATGCCTATCTCACCACCCCCGCCGACCAGTCGATCACCGAAAGCGCCGAAAAACGCCTGCAAGTGCTGTCGGCGCTCGACACCCTCGGTGCCGGGTTTCAACTCGCCAGCCATGACCTTGACCAACGCGGCGCCGGCAATCTGCTCGGCGACGAACAATCCGGCCATATCAAGGAAATCGGGTTCGAACTTTACCAGTCGATGCTCGAGGAAGCGATCCTCGAGGCGCAGGCGACAGCGCGCGGCGTCAAGCCGCCCGCCGAAGCCTTCAGCCCCCAGATCACCGCCGAGGTGCCGATCCTCATCCCTGAAAACTATGTTCCGGACCTCAACGTCCGCATGGCGCTTTACCGCCGTCTCAATGAAATGCAGGGGCGCCAGGATATCGATGGCTTTGCTGCGGAAATGATCGACCGCTTCGGCCCACTGCCGATCGAAGCCGCCAACCTGCTCGCCATCATCGAAATCAAGCTGGCGTGCCTCGCCGCCGGCGTCGCCAGGCTTGAGGCCGGCAGCAAGGGCGGCCTGATCACCTTCCAGGCCGACAAATTCGCCAACCCGGAGGGCCTGCTGGGCTGGCTGGAACGGTTGGGCCCGCGCGCCAAGATGCGCCCGGACAACAAGCTGTTCATCGCGGCCGAATGGATCGCCGACAACGCCCGGCTGAAAGGCGCGCTGCAACTGGCGACGACACTCGCCAAGCTGGCATCGGGAGCGACGCTTAAACCCGCCGCCGCAAAGCCGACACTGATCGCCAAACCGCTGCCGCCCCGCCCAAGCGTTTTCAAAGCAAAGGTCAAAGGCCGCTGACCCTGCTTCCCCCCTCCCGGAACGGGCGGGGTTGGGGGTGGTTTTCCGCCTGAATCATTCCAATATGCGCCGCTCCAGCAGCGCCTGCATATCGCGCCGCCCGTCGGCGATCATCACGATGAACACCGCATCGCCAACCACGCGGTAAATGACCCGATATGGCGACAACAAGACCTGCCGGAATTCGCTAATCCCAAGCACTTGCAATTCTTTCGGCACAGCCCCCTTCAACGGAAATTCAACCGGTGACGCCGCGCGCGCCATTAGCGCATCCAGCAACTCATCGGCTTCGCCCAGCGACCGGTTCAACACCGTCCAGTCATAAAGCACCTCAAGGTCGCGCTCGGCGCCTAGAGTCAACTGGACATCGAATGTCACGAACCAGCCAACGCCTTCGCCTTCAGCCGTGCCACCACATCGCCGACGGGCTGCGTGTCCCCGGCTGCAATATCACGATTGCCGATCGCAAGCAGCTTGAGCAGCGCCAATGTGTCCTGTGTCGCTTCAAAAGACGCCACATCCTGGATAACGGCCTTTGCCTCACCATTCTGGGTTATCACCATCGGCTCACGCCTGTCGGCCAGATCGATCAACACTTGGGCGGCGTTGGCCTTGATGAAACTTATCGGCTTTATCTGAGCGGAGTAACGCATCGGCACACCTGTAAAACTGAATTTGGACCAAATATAGTCCTTATACACCAGCCAATGCAATGCCCCTATAAAGCCGCAAACCGCGCCCGGTCGGCATCACTCAGCCGCACCTGCACCGCCACGCCGGCATCGTCATACTGCTGCCCGACGACTTCGCCATGCTCGTGCAGCCAGGCCATCCGCCGCCCATCGCTGCTTTCCAGCCGGATGTCATGCACGTGCGACCCGGCGCGCAGCAGCAGGTCCATCTGATCCCGCAGCGCCTCAATGCCTTCACCGGTCAGCGCTGACACCGCAATCGCATCGTCGCCCTGCGCCAGCGCAGCCCGCGCCTCCGGCGCCATCGCGTCGATCTTGTTGTAAACCGTCAGCATCGGCACGCGCTTCAACTCATCCGCCAGCCCCAGCCCGCTCAGCACATTCGCCACATCCTGCGCCTGTGCTTCGCTGTCGGGATGCGAAATATCGCGGACATGGATGATCAGATCGGCTTCGATCACCTCCTCAAGCGTCGCCCGAAACGCTGCCACCAGCTGCGTCGGCAAATCCGAGACAAATCCGACCGTGTCCGACAGCACGACCTTGTCATGCCCCGGCAATTTTATCGCCCGCATCGTCGGGTCGAGCGTGGCGAACAGCAGATCCTCGGCGCGCACTTCGGCGCCCGTCAACCGATTGAACAAAGTCGATTTTCCGGCGTTGGTATAACCGACCAGCGCCACCACCGGCCATGGCGCCTTCTGGCGCTGCTTGCGATGCAGGCCGCGGGTGCGCCGCACATCCTCTAGTTCCGCCTTCAACCGCACGATGCGGTCGCGGATCAGGCGCCTGTCGGCCTCGATCTGGCTTTCGCCGGGGCCACCGAGAAAGCCGAAGCCGCCGCGCTGCCGCTCAAGGTGAGTCCAGGATCGCACCAGGCGGCTCGCCTGATATTGCAGATGCGCCAGTTCGACCTGCAGCGTGCCTTCGCGCGTGGTGGCGCGCTCGCCGAAAATCTCCAAAATCAATCCGGTACGGTCAATGACCTTGGCCTTCAGGTCGCGTTCCAGATTGCGCTGCTGAATGGGAGACACCGTGCCATCGATGATGACGATCTCGGCATCGTTGGCGGCGACCGCCGCCGCCAGCCGCTGAATCTGGCCCTTGCCGAACAGTGTCGAAGCGCTGGCCGTCCGTAATTTTATGATTTCGGAATGCACGACCTGGAGCGCAATGGCGCGTGCCAGGCCTTCAGCCTCCGCCAGCCGCGCTTCGGGCAAACGCAGCGACGGCACGGCACCCTTGCCCTCCCGCACCGGAAGCACAACGACGGCCGGCGCACCGAAACGCACCCCGCGGCCATCATCCCAAATGCCGAATCCAGCACCCGAAACGCCGCCAACGTCGCTCAATCGTCTTCGCCTTCGGCTTCGAACATCGGCACCGGGGATGCCGGCATCACCGTCGAAATGGCGTGCTTGTAAACCAGCTGCGAATGGCCATCACGGCGCAGCAGCACCGAAAAATTGTCGAACCAGGTGATGATACCTTGCAGCTTAACGCCGTTGACGAGGAACATCGTTACGGGAGTCTTGGTCTTGCGCACCGCGTTGAGGAAAACATCCTGAAGACTGTTGGACTTGTCGGCCATGACAAAAGCTTTCCGATCATTTCACTGCCCCGGGGTTGATGCCCCTTGTTGCAGTGGCCGCCTCGTTGCCCGGCGCCGGCCGCAGCATCGTCCCGACGCCGCTGCATTCAAGATAGGGCGTGTCCGGACTTTACTCAATGCCGCGTTGCAGCAAAGTTTCATTCTTCGGCAGGACCATCATTACTATTGTCATCGGAAAGCCCCAACGCCTTCAACTTGCGGTGCAAAGCCGATCTCTCCATGCCGATAAAGGCCGCCGTGCGTGATATATTGCCTGAAAATCGCCGAATCTGGGCGCGAAGATATTCGCGCTCGAAGGCCTCCCGCGCTTCACGCAGCGGTGTTCCCATGATCGATCGCACCGCCTGCCCCGGCACCAGCCGCGCCGGCTCGGCCGTCACTTCGGATGGCAACATGGTGATATCGATGCTGCCATTACCGTCGAGCGGCGCCAAAATCATTGTCCGCTCGACGACATTGCGCAACTGGCGAACATTGCCCGGCCAGTCATAGGTCTGCAAAGCCGCAATTGCGTCGTCGCTCAGCCGCGGCGGCGATACCCGGCGCTCGGCCGCATAGCGCGTCAGGAAATACTGGACGAGCTCCGCCACATCCTCGCGGCGCTCCGAAAGCGCCGGCAGCCGCACCGGCACCACATTGAGGCGATAGTAGAGATCCTCGCGGAAGCGCCCGGCGGCAATTTCCGCCACCAAGTCGCGCGACGTGGCGCTGATCACCCGCACATCGACCCGCACCCATCGCGAACCGCCAACGCGCTGGAAAATCTGTTCGGTCAGCACGCGCAGGATCTTTGCCTGCGTCGGCATCGGCATATCGGCGACATCATCGAGGAACATCGTGCCACCATGCGCCTGTTCGAACAGGCCCGATCGCACCAGATGGCCGCCCTCCTCCACCCCGAACAACGCCTCCTCGACGCGCTCCGGGGTCATCCGCGCCGCGCTGACGACCACGAACGGCGACCCTGACCGTGGGCTCCATTGGTGGAGCAACCGCCCGGCAACTTCCTTGCCGGACCCGGCCGGGCCCGTGATCAACACCCGGCTGCCAGTGGCGGCGACGCGCTTCAACGTGGCGCGGACGGCGTTGATCAGCGGGCTCGAGCCCGTCAATTCGGTGTCGAAACCGACACGTTCCTTCAAAGCCTCGAATTCGCGTTTCAACCGCTCGGTTTCGGTCGCGCGCGCAACGACCAACAACAATTGCTCGGCCTGGAAGGGTTTTTCGATAAAATCATAGGCACCGCGCTTGATGGCGGCGACGGCGGTTTCGATATTGCCATGTCCCGAAATCACCACGACCGGCAATGTCGGGTCGCGCTGCTTGATCTCGTCGAGCAGTTCGATCCCATCAAGCCGCGATCCCTGCAACCACACATCGAGGACGACCAGCGACGGCCGGCGTTCCGCAAGGGCAGCAAGCGCCGCATCACTGTCGTTGGCGGTGCGCGTTTCAAAGCCTTCATCGCCAAGAATCCCCGAAATCGCCGCGCGGATATCGGCCTCATCGTCGACGATCAGGATATCGATTGCCATGGTCAGGTTGGTCCTAGGCTGTCAGTTTGAAGGGCGGGTGCGGCATGTCGGCCGGCGCGGCGGCCATGGCCCGGCTGAGCCGCGCGCGGATCGAGGCCCCACCGCCGGGTGCATCGCCGAGCGTAAGCGAGCCGCCATGATCCTCGATGATCTTGCGGACAATGGCGAGGCCAAGCCCGGTGCCGCGCGCCCGCGTCGTCACATAGGGCTCGGTCAGCCGGTCGCGACCTTCCGCCGGCAAACCCACGCCATTGTCACTAACCGTAACCGCCACCCGGTCACGCCCATCGGCGATGGCAATCTCGATGCGGCCGGGCGCGCCGGCCGTGGCTGCTGCGTTATCGCGTTCGATCCGCGCCATCACCGACTCGCCTGCGTTCTTGACGATGTTGGTCAACGCCCGTGCCAGTTGCTGACGGTCGCAGACCAACGGCGCTTCGGAGCTGCCACTGACGACAAAGGCGATGTCGGGGAACGCCATCTCCTGCAATACCAGCGTGTCGCGGATGATCGTGTCCAGGCTTTCCGGCGCGAAAATCGGTCGCGGCAGCCGCGCAAAATCCGAAAACTCGTCGACCATTCGCCGCAAATCACCCACCTGCCGCACGATTGTTGCTGTCAATATGGCGAAGGTCTCAGGGTCTTCGGCGATCTGGCGGCCATATTTGCGCTGCAACCGCTCGGCCGCCAGCTGGATCGGCGTCAGCGGATTCTTGATCTCATGCGCGATCCGCCGCGCGACATCGGCCCAGGCGGCGCGGCGCTGGTCCGCGAGCTGCGCCGAAATATCATCGAAGGTCAGCACATAACCGCCGCTTTCAGCCGCAATCCGCACCGACAGCGTCTGCGTATCGGCGCCGCGGGCAATCCGCACATCCCCCGCTGCATCACCGGTGCGCTGCGCCTCGGCGAGCAGCAGCGCCAGTTCCGGCACTGCGGCGGCAATCGGCTGCCCGGTCAACGCCATTTCCGAACTTTCGAGCAATAGCGCCGCCGAACGATTGGTAGCGCGAATATGCCCCGTCGGCGCAATCGAGAGCACTCCGGCTGAAACGCCCGACAGCACCGCTTCGGTGAACTGCCGCCGCGCGTCGAGCTGTTCATTGGCGCCGATCAGCGCGCGCTGCTGGTTCTTCAATTCCGCTGTCATGCGGTTGAAGGCCCGCGCCAGCGTGCCGACTTCATCCTGGGCCCCCACCGGCACGCGCGCATCGAGATCACCAGCGCCGACCCGTTCCGCCGCTTCCGCCAGCCGCGCGATCGGCGCCACCAGCCGGTTGGCGAGCCACAGCGCGAACCAGATCGCCACCGCCAGCGTCAGCAACGACACACCGATCAGCACCAGGTTGAAACGCAGTTGCATGACGCGCGACCGTTCGATCAAGGCACGGTATTCGCCCAATGCCCCTGCGGCTGCATCGGCCCGCGCCAGCACCA
>JAYUUE010000043.1:0-2080 GCA_043754785.1 Polymorphobacter sp.
GGCGACTGGCATGATATCGACGCCCCGGCAGGAAGCCTGGTCTGCAACATCGGCGACATGCTGCAACGGCTGACCGGCGGTCGCCTGCCCTCGACCACCCACCGCGTCGTCAACCCGGTGCCCGAACGTGCCGCCTTTCCGCGCTATTCGACACCGTTCTTCCTGCACTTCCGGCCGGATTACCGCATCGAGACAATGCCTGGCGGGCCGTTCGACGCGCCGCCGATTATGGCCGATGACTATCTTCACGAGCGGCTGCGGGAAATCAAACTTCTGTAACAATCGTGCGGCATTGCAAGCGAAAATCAAGGGACTATCTCATGCGCGCCATAACCGGACTCCTGGCAGTCCTGCTCACTTCCCCCGCCTTCGCTGCTCCGACGCTCGAAACGCCGCACCATGATGATTTCTGGGATGCCGGCCGCGCCGCGCTCGCCGGCCGGATGGCCGTCATCAACCGCCCCAAACACGCCAAAAACGTCATCCTGATGATCGGCGACGGCATGGGCATCAGCACGATCACTGCGGCGCGCATCTATGACGGCCAGAACCCCGGCGGCGGCCAGCCGCGACGCAGCGGTGAAGAAAACAGCCTGTCGTTCGAACGCCTCCCCAATGTCGCGCTGGTCAAGACCTACAACGCCAACGCCCAGGTCCCCGACAGCGCCGGCACCGCCAGCGCCATGAATACCGGCGTCAAAACCGATATCGGCGTCATCAATTTCTACGCCTCGCAAGGCCCGGAAGCGTGCAAGACCCCTGACCAGCTGCCCCGCACCATCGCCGAAATCGCCAAGGGCCAGGGGATGGCGGTCGGCGTCGTCACCACCACCCGCATCACCCATGCCACGCCCGCCGCCGTCTATGGCCATGCCTATAGCCGCAATTGGGAAGGCGCCGACAAGGCGTATCCCGCCGCCGCCCGTGCCTCGGGCTGCCCGGACCTAGCGACGCAACTGGTTGATTTCCGCGGGGCCAACGGCCTCGACGTCGTCCTTGGTGGCGGCCTCTCGCGCTTTCAGCCGGCCACCCGCGACGATGGTAATGACTTGATCGCCAAATGGCAGGCGCGCTTTCCCACTGGGCAGTTTGTCAGCAACGCCGGAGTTTTCCGCACTCTCAAATCCGCCCCTGGTCCGGTGCTCGGCCTGTTCAACCAGGATCATCTTAATTTCGAGGTCGACCGCGATCCGGCCAAGGAACCCAGCCTTACCGAAATGTCGGTCTTCGCCGTCAAACGGTTGCAGGCGGCGTCGCCCAAGGGCTATTATCTGATGATCGAAGGGGGTCGCATCGATCACGGCCACCACGGCACCAATCCGTATCGCGCCCTGACAGATGCCCAGCAGTTCAGCCGCGCCGTTGCCGGCGTGCTCAAAACCGTTAACCTCGACGAGACACTGGTGCTGGTCACTGCCGATCACAGCCACACGCTGACCATTTCGGGCTACCCCGAGCGCGGCAACGATATCCTTGGTTTCATCAAGAATGCCAAGGGCGGCGAAGGCGGGCCGATGGTCAGCAAGGAAGGTTGGGCGCTCGATGACCGCGGCCAGCCGATGACGACCCTCAACTATGCCAATGGCCCGTTCATCAGCCTTGGCCTTTCACGCCTGCTGCCGCCCACCGACAAGAACTATCTCGCCAACAAGCAGCACGGCACCGAAAGCGAATCGCATGGCGGTGAAGACGTCGCACTGTTCGCCGACGGACCACGCGGCAATCTGGTCGGCGGCGTCATCGAACAGAATGTCATTTTCCACATCGTTGCCGAGGCACTTGGCTGGAAATAACGCCGTCGGCGCGGGGCTTGAAACAGCGCCGCCGGCGCGGGGCTTGAAACAGCGCCGCCGGCGCGGGGGGGCGCAAAAAGTAATTATTGGGATGCCGCTCCCACGGTTGCGGGTTGCGATCCAGCGATACCTATTCCCACCGCAGCGCCAATGGCGATGCCGGCAACCAGGCCGAGAACCCAGAGCATCCGGGTGATGTTCAATCGCTCCGAAACCTTGGGAATCGGCCGCGCCTGCTTCTTGTCCGCAAATTCGTCCTGCCGCATTGGCGAGCCAATATGGCAACC
>JAYUUE010000044.1:0-2072 GCA_043754785.1 Polymorphobacter sp.
TCGCTGGCACGCCAATACCCCTGCCTGCCTGACGAACGAAGCCGGGCCCGCTCAGATGAACAAATGATAGCCTTGGAAACAGGGAGCCTGAGCAATTACAATAAATTGCCTGTCGTGCACGCGTAAACCTGTGACGAGGCCGCTTGACCCAATCCCGGTGCGTTTAATTGCCCATGTACGCTTCGTACAAGCCAATAAGGATGATCAAGTCGGCTGAATATCCATGGCGCGCTTTTTGATGCTGTGTCACTTGTCGTTGGACGGTGACTGAAATTCTGCCTTCGTGCCATAAGCTGTCCAGACAGAAGGCTCGGACCGAAGCAAACGACCGCCCATGGCAGAAACTGCCGTTTGGAGGTGGTCTCGGGCCTGTCCGGAATCAGATTCCCGCATACCATTCGTAACCGCGGTCTTCCCAATAGCCGCCTTTGCCGGCGCCATAGCCGGCGAGGCTGTTGGTAACGTCGATCCCCATGATGTATTTCGCCTGTTTGTAGCCGAGCTGGCGTTCGACGCGGAGGCGGACGGGGGCGCCGTAGCCAATGCTGAGGGGGGCGCCGTTCATCGCGGTGGCGAGGATGGTCTGGGGGTGGAAGGCGTCGATCAGGTCGATGCTTTCGTAATACAGCGACTGCGACTGCGCGCCGCCCTTCGAGACCTCGCCGCCGTAATTATCGGCGCAGCGGAACACCACGTAGCGCGCATCGGTGTTCATGTCGGCGGCCTTGAGCAAGGTCGCCAGTTGCGGCCCGGTCCATTCGCCGATGGCGCTCCAGCCTTCGACGCAATCGTGGCGGGTGATCTGGGTGCGGGCGGGCATGGTGCGGAGTTGGGCGAGGCTGAGGTACATCGGGCGTTTGACTAGGCCGCCGATGGCGAGTTTCCAATTGGCGAAGCCTTCGGCTTTGTGGATTTGGTATTCGGCTTCGATCGGTTCGCGGGTGCCGTTGACTTTGAAGTGCGGCGAAAGGTCGGCGCGGGTAAATTCGCGGGCCAGCGCGTCGCGGCCGGCGAAACGCTGGAAGCCCCTGGAGGCGTTCTCCGCCGATTTGACGATCTTGCCGAGTTTTTCATCGCTCGCGAGGCTGTCACAGCCGGCAAGCAAAAATCCGCCGCCGAGGCCGAACAGGGCCCGGCGCGTAGGCGCCAAGAGATTGGGCCGGGACAGGTTGGGCAGAATCGGGCTCATTTCGCGGTCTCCGGATCGACGCGGAACTTGCCGGTGATCATCGAGCGGATTTCGTTCCATGGGCCGGCCAGCATGACCATCAATAGATGGACGATGATAAACAGCAGGATGAGGTTGGCGAAAATCCAGTGCAGTGATCGCGCCGACGGCCGGCCGCCGGTGGTGGTGATGATCAACGGCCAGGCGGCATCGATGCCCGGCGACATGCCGAGCCCGGTGAAGATGATGCCGGGGATGAGGAGGAAGATCACCCCGCCATAAGCCAGCTTTTGCAGGATATGATAACGCTTGGCGTCGTCGCCCTTGGGAAATTTCAACCTGGCGTGCTGCGCGACGTCATGGGCGATGTTGGCGGGGGCGAGTTCGGCGGCGCTGGGCAGCAGGTCGCGCCGGACATGGCCGCTGACAAGGCTATAGGCCAGATAGATCAGCCCGTTGATGACCAGCATCCAGGCGAAGAAAAAGTGGAAATTGCGCGCTGTGGCCAGGTCGCGGTAACTGGGGAAGGTCGCCCAGTGCGGATAGGCGATGGCTTGCGGCGCCCCGGCCTTGCTGTTTGAAACGCCCAGGATGCCGGTGGTGATGACGGTCAACTCGCCGATGCGGATCATTCCCTTGGGTGCCGCATCGTTGGTGCTGCCGATGGCGAGCCACGGCCGGTCGGGGCCAAGCGCCGCATCGGCGCCGTAATTCCCCCAATACAGCATCGGATGGGCGTTGAAGATGTTGAACCCGGTCATCAGCAGGAAAAATATCGCGAGGGCATTGACCCAGTGCGTCACCCGCACCGCCAGTGCATGGCGGTGGAACAGATAGGGCGCTGGCGCTGGCATGTCTGCCGGACTGTCCAAAACTGCCATGGCTTGCCTGTGCTCCCCGGTGC
>JAYUUE010000045.1:0-2071 GCA_043754785.1 Polymorphobacter sp.
TTGTTGCGGGTGGGCGAGAACGACGACGAGGCACGGCGCTTGCAGCGCAAAATTGCGGATGGCATCGATTTCCAGCCGGCCGGCGCCGGGTTTTTCCGCGACATAGGCCGCCACCACGGCCTCGGACAGTGCCACCCGCCGATCATCGCCGATGATTACGAAGCGCCACGGCGCCAGCTTGCCATGATCCGGCACGCGCATCGCAGACGTCAATATGGCGCGGAGTTCGGCAGCATCGGGGCCGGGGGCGACCAGGTCGCGTGCCTTGCCCGAGCGACGGGTGGCGAGCAGCGCGGCGGCGGATGTGCGATCGTTGAAGCTGTCCATCGGTTGGCCATAGCGCCGCCCGTTGCATTTCGCCACCGGGGCCTTTGCTATCGCCCGCCGCGCGGCTAGGGTGCGGCACAGATCGACCGGCTGGGGAGCCGGGGCAATGCACCGGGAGTAGTGAATTTGGCCGAAGTTGCCGCCGATACGGGTTTGCCGGTGATCGACACACGCCCCCAATGGTTCGGCCACCCGGCACAGCTGGCGCGGCTGTTCACCACCGAAATGTGGGAACGCTTCGGTTTCTACGGCATGCGCGCGCTGCTGGTGCTGTATCTGACCCAGCATTTCATTTTCAACGATCGCGTCGGCAGCGGCATGTACGGCGCCTATATGAGCCTGGTGTATCTGACACCGTTCATCGGCGGGCTGCTGGCGGATCGGTACCTAGGGTCGAAGCGCGCGGTGAAGTTCGGCGCGCTGGTGATGTCGGCAGGCTATCTGATGCTGTGCTTCGGCGGCCAGACGGCGGCGCCTTTCACGACTTACGACGGCACACGGCACGATGTCGTCATCGAGAAAACCACAGCGGGCGACGATGGCCGCTTCGTCGTCGATACCGGGCAGAAATTGCAGGTCAAGGGCCGCGACGATGGCTCGATCGACCTGCTGCGCGCCGATGGCAGCGCGGCGCGGACGATTGCCAAGGGTGAGTTCACCAGCGATGCCGAGCGTTCGCCGCTGTATGTCGGTGTCATGCTGCTGGCGCTGTCGCTGATCGTCATCGGCAATGGCTTTTTCAAGCCGAACATCTCGACGATGGTCGGCTCGCTTTACAGCAAGGCCGATGGTCGGCGCGACGCGGGTTTCACTATCTTTTACATGGGAATCAACTTGGGCTCGCTGGGGTCGCAGATCTTGTGCCCGTTCCTCGCTGTGGCGTTCGGCTGGTGGGCGGGCTTCGGGCTTGCGGCGGCGGGGATGCTCGTTGCCTGGGCGCTGATCCAGTTCGATGGCGGCAAGCTGAACGGCTATGGCGAGGCACCTGCATCATCGGCCGTGCGCGATCGCTCGCGGCTGATCTATCTGGGCGCCATTGCCGCGGTGGTGATTCCATGGCTGTTGTTTTCCAACACGATCAATGCCCCGGCGCCGGTGCCGGGGGTTGGCATTGGCGGCTATCTGCTGGCGCTGCCGGTGCTCGGCAAGGCGCTGTTCGCCACCTTCATCATCGGCCTGCCGGCGATTTTGATCTGGTCGTACCGGGTCGGCAGCAAGGCCGAGTTCCAGATGATGCTCGCCGCCATGGTGCTGATCGTCTTCAACGTGAGCTTCTGGACGCTGTTCGAGCAGGCCGGGTCGTCGCTGACGCTGTTCGCCGATCGCAACACCAATTTGTCGGTGTTCGGGCTGTTTTCGATCAGCGCAGGGCAGACGCAGTTTTTCAACGCGCTGTTCATCGTGCTGCTGGCGCCGCTGTTCAGTGCGATGTGGATCGCGCTGGCCAAGCGCGGGATGGAGCCGGGCATTCCGGTGAAGTTCGGCATCGCGCTGGTGGGCGTCGGCTTCGGCTTTCTGTTCCTCGTCTGGGGAACGCGCTTTGCCGGGCCTGATTTCAAGGTCGGGCTGTGGTGGCTGGCGGGGTTGTACCTCATCCATTCGATGGCCGAATTGTGCATCTCGCCGGTGGGGCTCAGCATGATCACCAAGCTGTCGATAGCGCGCATCGTCGGGATGATGATGGGAGTGTGGTTCCTGTCGATCTCGGTGGCGCAATATGTCGGCGGCATCGTCGCGCAACTGG
>JAYUUE010000046.1:0-2069 GCA_043754785.1 Polymorphobacter sp.
AGCCACGTCAAGGCCGCCGGTGTCCCGATGATCGTCGCCATCAACAAGATGGACAAGGCCGGCGCCAATGCTGAAAAGATTCGCCAGGCGCTGTTGCAATATGACGTGCAGGTCGAATCGATGGGCGGTGAAGTCCAGGACGTCGAAGTTTCCGCCACCGCCAAAACCGGGCTGGACGAACTCATCGACAAGATCATGCTTCAGGCCGAAATCCTCGAACTCAAGGCCAATCCCGATCGTACGGCCGAAGGCACCGTCATCGAGGCGCGGCTCGACAAGGGCAAGGGGCCGCTGGCGACGGTTCTGGTGAGGCGCGGGACGTTGAAGACCGGCGATATCTTCGTCATGGGGTCGGAATGGGGCAAGGTCCGCGCCATGACCGACGACAAGGGCGCGCAGACCAAGGCGGCATTGCCATCGACGCCCGTCGAAGTCCTCGGCCTGACCGGCGTGCCGCTGGCCGGCGACCCGGTGACCGTGGTCGAGAACGAAGCCCGCGCCCGCGAAGTCGCCGATTACCGCGCCGGCGTCATCAATGCCAAGCGCATCGAGCAGGAGCCGGCAAACCTCGAAACCATGTTCAATGTGCTGCGCCAGGCCAAGGCGCAGGTCTATCCGCTGGTCATCAAGGCCGACACGCAAGGCTCGGCCGAAGCCATTGCCGGGGCGGTCAACAAGATTTCGACCGATCTCATCAAGGCCAAGGTGCTGCTGTCGTCGGTGGGCGGCATCACCGAATCCGATGTGACGCTCGCCAAGGCCAGCGGCGCGCCGATCATCGGCTTCAACGTCCGTGCCAACGCCAAAGCCCGCGAAATCGCCCAGCGTGATGGCGTGGCGCTGAAATATTACGACGTGATCTATGATCTGATCGACGATGTGAAGGCGGCGATGGCCGGGCAATTGGGGCCGGAACTGCTCGAAAATGTTGTCGGTCGCGCATTGGTTCTCGAGGTTTTCCAAGCCGGCAAAACCGGCAAGGCGGCGGGTATTCGCGTCACCGAAGGCTTCATTAAAAAGGCGCTGCGGGCGCGGGTGCTGCGCGACGATGTCATCATATACAACGGCGCGATCGCAACGCTACGCCGCTTCAAGGAGGACGTCGCCGAGGTCAAATCGGGCTTTGAATGCGGCATCACCATAGAAGGGTCGTCGGATGTGAAGCCGGGCGATATCGTGGAGACGTTCGAGGTCGAAAGCCGCGAACGGACGCTGTAGTCGCAGCGCCGCGAGCGCGCGCCGCGCCCCCGGATCACGTCCATGGCAGGCTCGCGCAAGACCGGCCAGCGAGGCGGCGCGCAGTCCTGCGCGCCGCCTCGCCTAACGCGAGCATTGGCTTTGCCCATGCCTTTTTCTTCTTGAATCTCTCACTCTTTCGTCCTTTTCGTTACACCACGCGCACGCTACGCTGCCGGAATGGACAGCGAGCCGACCCTTCATCTGCGCGCCGCCGAATATTCCGGATCGAATCCGATTACCGGGTCGATCACTCTCGAAATTGCCGATCAGGTGATTGAAGCTGAGCTTACCGCCTCGTTGACCGAAGCGCCGTTTGCCGCCCAGCTGCCGATCTTCCAGGCAATCGCCGATGAACTCGTTGTGCGCGGTGTCGCACGCGAAGCCGCTGGCGGGCGTATGGTGTCGTGCCGGCCCGGCTGCGGGGCCTGCTGCCGCTACGCGGTGCCGCTGGCGGCGGTCGAGGCGCGTGCGATCGCAGCGCTGGTTGCCGCCATGCCCGAAGCCCGGCGAATCTCGGTCACGGCGCGTTTCGCCGCCGCTCGGGCGGCGCTGGCAGCGGCCGGGCTGAGCAGCGACGCGGCGGCGTTCGCAGCGACCGCGCCGCCGGATCGTGAGCGCTTTGTAAGTCGCTATATCGGGCTTGGCCTTGCCTGCCCGTTTCTTGAAGCCGAAACTTGCAGCATTTATGCAGATCGGCCGCTGGTTTGCCGCGAATATCTGGTCAGCTCGCCGGCCGACGCCTGCAGCGATCCCAAGCACGATACCGTTCGCGGCATTCCGCTTGCCGGCCGGCTCTCGCGGGCGGTCATGGCGCGCTGCGCCGAAATCGA
>JAYUUE010000047.1:0-18358 GCA_043754785.1 Polymorphobacter sp.
GTGCTGACGCTCGGGGTCGGCCGCATCGCCGCGATCAACGCCGCCTATGGACGCAGTGTCGCCGACGAGGCGCTGCGCGCAGTGGCTGTCCGGTTGGAGGGCATCGTCGATGATCGTCTGGCAGACAGAGTGCAGTCACACTTGCTGGCTCGGCTGGCGGCAGCGGAATTCGCCATCGCAGTGTCGGGCGCGATTGCCAGCGCTGGCGTCGATATTTTGGCGCAGCAACTGGTGTCGGCCTTTGCGATGCCGTTTCTGATCGGCGACCGTGAGATCCACCTGACCGCACGGGTCGGCATCGCCAGGCTTGAACACGGTGATGCTGTTGAAGGCAGCGAGGCAGCCGACGTGCTGATTCAACAGGGCAGCGCGGCGTTGGCAACCGCACGCGCCGGCGAGCCGGGGGCCATCGCAACCTTCCAGCCCGAGACCCAGGGAAATAACTTGCTGCGCATGGCCGATCTTGTCGGCGATCTGCATCATGCCATCCAAAATGATGACATCACCCTGTTGTTTCAGCCGGTGCTCGATCTTGCCAGCGGGCGTATTACCGGGGTCGAGGCGCTGGTGCGCTGGAACCACCCGGTGTTTGGCCTGCTCGATGCCGAGACCCTCCTGGAGACCGCCGCCACCGCCGAACTGGCGATCCGGCTCGGCCGTCACATCCGTGCACGGGCGATGCGCGAGGTCATGTCCTGGCCGTCGCCGCTGGCCGGGCTGCGGCTGGCGCTCAATGTCACGGCGGCCGATCTGGTGGACACGGGGTTCGTCGATGCCCTGACGGCAGCGCTGGCGACATCGACGTTGCCGTACGACCGGCTGACGCTGGAGGTCACCGAGGGCGCGCTGATCGAAAATATCGACGGCGCGGCCGTTATACTTGAAGGCTTGCGCCAGACCGGCATCCACATTGCACTCGACGATTTTGGTACCGGCTTTTCGTCGCTGGCCTGGATGGCACGATTGCCGATTGACGGGATCAAGCTTGACCGCAGCTTTACGCGCGCACTGGGCGGTACCGAGCGCGAGCGCATCGTCGTCGAAACGGTGGTATCCTTGGCCAAGCGACTGGGCCTTTCGGTAATTGCCGAAGGTGTCGAAGAGTCGGTTCAGCTTGCTGCCGCCTTCGCCGCCGGGTGTGACGCGGTGCAGGGCTTTCAAATCGCCGTGCCGCTTTCCAGCCGGCGGTTGGTGGAATTTTGCGAAGGCTGGGTCGTCAACGGCGCGGAATGTCGTTAGCGCGCGCTTCGTTCAGTTGGGATCGAACGCGCCCGCGATAGGCTCCGTTTGTCGCGTTTTCTCGGTCAGTCAGTGTAGCCCTGCGTTCGACACCACCTTAGCTGGCCGACTGAAAATGCGCATGGATGGCGCGCGCCATCATCCTGCTGATGCCCGGCGCATTTTCCAGATCGTCGAGCGTCGCGCCG
Source organism: Polymorphobacter sp. (assembly GCA_043754785.1). GTDB lineage: Bacteria > Pseudomonadota > Alphaproteobacteria > Sphingomonadales > Sphingomonadaceae > Sandarakinorhabdus. Next base: position 1,428 of record JAYUUE010000047.1, read on the forward strand.
CGTACAGCCCGTGAAGTGCCGAAGTGCATCAACAGCGCCTTTTTGCGCGCCGGCCCTATACCTGGCACATCGTCGAGCGGGTTTGCGGCAATCGCCTTACTGCGTTTGGCGCGGTGGGCGCCGATGGCAAAGCGGTGCGCTTCGTCGCGCAGCCGCTGCAGAAAGAACAGCACCGGGGCGTTGGGCGATAAATGCATATCTTTGCCAGTCGGCAAATGAAAGGTTTCGCGGCCGGCATCGCGATCAAAACCCTTCGACACGCCAACAATGACGACATTGTCGACCCCCAGCGCCGCCATTGCCGCATCGACTGCCGACAATTGTCCGCGCCCGCCATCGATCAACACAAGGTCCGGCCATTCGCCGGCGCTGCGATCCGGGTCTTCCTTTTCCAGCCGGGCAAAGCGCCGTCCGAGCATCGCCTTCATCATCGCGAAATCGTCACCCGGCGTGATCGATGCGTCGTTCATGTTGAACTTGCGATACTGGTTCTTGATGAAGCCTTCCGGCCCCGCGACGATCATCGCACCCAGCGCGCTGGTGCCCATGATATGGCTGTTATCATAGACTTCGATGCGACGCGGCGGTCCGTCGAGATCGAACAGGTCGGCGAGTTCAACTAGCAATTTGCCCTGCGTCGTTGATTCCGCCTGACGGCGATCGAGCGCCTCGACGGCGTTGCGCGCCGCCTGTTCGACCAGCTTGCGGTTTGGACCGCGCTGCGGTGTCTTGACCCCGACCCGGTGCCCGGCTTTTTCCGATAAGGCATCAGCGAGGAGCGGAGCTTCGTCCAGCGCCCGGTCGAGAAAGATTTCGCGCGGCGGCGGCAGTTCCTCGTAAAGCTGAGCGAGGAAGCTCATCAGCACTTCTTCCTCGGCGACACCGTCGGTATGCGCTGGGAAAAAGGCGCGATGGCCCCAGTTCTGGCCGCCGCGGATGAAGAAGATCTGGATGCACATGACGCCGGATTTCGCCGCCATGGCGATGATGTCGGCATCGCTGGCGGAACCTTCCGCGTTAATCGCCTGGCTGCCCTGAATGAAAGTCAGCGCCCGCAACCTGTCGCGCAGCACGGCCGCAAGTTCGAAATCGCGGGCTTCGGCGGCCAATTGCATCGCGGCGCCGAGCTTCTTCTGTGCTTCCTGTGTGCGGCCGGTCAGGAAGGATTTGGCATCGCCGACCAGTTCGGCATAGGCGGCGTCGTCGATCCGGCCAGTGCATGGCGCCGAGCAGCGCTTGATCTGATGCAAAAGACACGGCCGATCACGATTGGCGAAGAAAGAATCAGTACAGGAGCGCAACAGGAACACTTTTTGCAGCGCATTGAGGGTCGTATTGACCGCCCCAGCGCTGGCGAAAGGCCCGTAATAGCTACCCTTGCCGATGCGCGCGCCGCGATGCTTGGAAATGCGCGGAAATTCATGGTCTTCGCGCAGGAAGATGAACGGAAAGCTTTTGTCGTCGCGCAGAAGCACGTTGTAAGGCGGACGATAGCGTTTGATCAGTTGGGCTTCGAGCAGCAGCGCTTCAGATTCGCTGTTGGTCGTCACGATCGTCATGTCGCGCGTTTGCGACACCATGCGTTGCAGCCGCCGCGACAGCCGTGCCACCTGTGTGTAGTTGGTGACACGGCTTTTCAGCGCCCGCGCCTTGCCGATGTAGAGCACGTCTCCGCCAGCATCGGTCATCCGGTACACACCGGGGCGCGTCGGCAAGGTGCGCAATACGTTGCGGATTGCGGCGATTCCGCGATCCATATCGGGCGCATCCTTGCCTTGCACGGCAAAGGTTGCCGATTCTTCCGAAAAGCGGTCGGTGGGGGGGGTGGCCATTGCCCACCTGATTTAGGGGTGGGGCGAGGGAAGGGCAAATATTCTCCCCTCTTGACTGCACCGGAGGGATTGGGAGCGCGTCCTTTCCCCCGCGAAAAGCGGCGCGCCGAACGCAACAAACGTCCAACTCCGCCTTTGAGCAATGCGGAGAGAAGGTTGCTTCCGCCTGTCATCATCTCGCGCTATGGCTGCGCTTCAGGGAGAGGATAATTTTGCGCAAATTTGCAGCCTTGACGCTGGCTTTCGCGCTCGCCGGCTGCGTCACCGCGCCGCGACAGGCGGCTGCCCCACCGGCGCCGCTGATCCTGATCTCCGTCGATGGCCTGCGCCCGGACTATCTGGCGCGCGGCGTCACCCCTAACATCAATGCCCTCGCGGCGTCGGGAGTGCGCGCCCGGTTCATGCGCCCCAGCTTTCCGTCGTTGACCTTCCCCAACCATTATACGTTGGTGACCGGGATGCGCCCCGACGAACACGGCATCGTTAATAACAACATGGAAGATCCGAATATCCCCGAAACCAAGTTTGCGCTGTCGAATCGCGACGCGGTATCGGACCGGCGCTGGTGGGACCAGGCCGAGCCGGTGTGGGTCACGGCGGAAAAAGCCGGCGTTCGCACCGCCACGATGTTCTGGCCGGGGTCGGAGGCCCCCATTCACGGCGTCCGGCCGGAGCAGTGGATGCCGTTTGACGGCAAGTTGCCGAACTCGGACCGCATCGCGCAGATACTGACATGGGTCGATGAGCCGAAGCGACCGAGCTTCATGACGCTCTATTTCGACAGCGTCGACCATGACGGCCATGAATTCGGGCCCGATGCACCGCAGACCACTGCCGCCATGGCCGAGGTCGATGCGCGCATCGGGGATCTGGTCGCTGGGTTGAAGGCACGCGGCGTGACTGCCAATATCGTGCTGGTGTCTGATCATGGCATGGCCAATGTCTCTCCGGATCGCGTCATCCGCCTCGATTTGACTTTGCCTGACGACAGTTTCCGTACGATCAGCGTCGGCGCCGTCGCCGGGCTGGAGCCGCTGCCGGGGCAAGAGACGGTGCTGGCCAAGGCCTTGCTGCAACCACGCCCGCACATGGACTGTTGGCGTAAGGGTGCGATCCCGGCGCGGTTGCATTATGGCCGCAACCCGCGCGTTCCGAGCTTTTTCTGTTTGGCCGAATCGGGCTGGATGATCTTCACGTCACCGCCGCGTCCCGACACCAGGCTCGGCGGGATGCACGGTTACGACCCGGCGGCGCCCGACATGGCGGCGACCTTCATTGCGGCAGGCCCGGCGTTTCGCCCGGGCACGGTCGTGGCGCCATTCGACAACGTCGATGTCTATCCGCTGCTCATGCGGCTGATCGGAGTCAGGGCGTTGCCTTCGGACGGCAGCCAGCGCTTGGCGGGGACGGTCTTGCGCTAAGACGCCGCGCCGGCTTGCCGGCAATCGCGCGCCGGCTTAACGCCTTCGTCAATATGGCTGCCCTTCGCAATCAGACAGCAATCGTCACCGGCGGCGGCAAGCGCATCGGCGCTGCCATCGTCCGCGCGCTTGCCGCCGACGGCTGGCATGTTGTCATTCATTGCAACAATTCGCGGCGCGAAGCCGAAGCGTTGGCGGCCGAGGTCGGCAACGCCGTCGTGGTCAGCGCCGATCTTGCCGAGGCGGGTATAGGCGATTATTTGATTGCTGCCGCCGACGGCCTGCCGCCGCTCGCCCTGCTGGTCAATTCGGCATCGCGCTTCGACTATGATCGCATCGAGGATTTCAGCGTCGCCAGTTTTGATGCCCACATGGCGATCAACCTGCGTGCCCCGGCGTTGATCACCCGCGCCTTTGCCGCTGCGATCCCGCTGGCGCAAGACGCTGCGGTCGTGATCAACCTGCTAGATGCCAAGCTCGAATCGCTTAACCCAGATTATTTCACGTACACGCTTTCGAAGATCGGTCTTGACGGGCTTACCGAGCTGACCGCCCGCGCTTATGCGCCGCGGCTGCGCTGTGCCGCCATCGCACCGGCGGTCACGTTGGTCAGCGGTCCGCAAAGCCGTGAAAACTTTGAATCGGTGCACACGACGAACCCGCTCAATCGCGGCGTTGCGGTGGAGGAGATTGTCGGTGCAATGCGCTTCATCATTGCCACACCAACCTTCAACGCCCAGACGATCACGCTCGACGGCGGACAGCGGCTGATGGGGCTGCGCCGCGATGTGGCATATATGGTGGAAAAATGACGTTTCAGCCGGCTCTCGTACCGAAAACCCGCAAGATCATGCTCGAAGATTTCGACGTACCGGTCGACATCGGCTTCCATGCTTTCGAGATCGGCACGCCGCAGCGGCTGCGCGTCAACATCGAAGTCTGGCTGGCGGTGACGCACTTCCCGCAGTGCGATAGCATCGACAGCGCCTGGGACTATGACACGCTGCGCACTTCGGTGCTGACGTTGCTGAACGCCCGGCGCTTCAATCTTCAGGAAACCGTGGCGCACATGATCTTTGATCTGGTGGTGGCGCGGCCGGGTGTTGAGGCGGTGCGAATTTCGACCCGTAAACCCGATATCTATCCCGACTGTGCCGCTGTCGGCGTGGAAATGAGCAGCTTCTAGCGCTGGAGCGTCGATTGGCGAACGCATGGCCCCAAGCTGGCAATCGCCGCCGTCCAGTCGGCAGCAAGTGCCGGGTCACTGCCGCCGGCGCTGGCGGGCAGGGCGGCGGGCAGTTTGCACGCTAGCCGATACCATAACAACGTGCCCGGCCGCACCGGCGCCGCCGACTCGTCGATGACATCGCCGCGGGAAACGGCAACACGGCGTGGTATGCCGGGCCGGGTGGTGACGACCATGGTCGCGCCATTGCCATCGGCCGCCGACAGGAAGAACTGGCTCTCGCTTTCGCCAGCGACGGTGCCATCGGCTCGAAAGCCGTTGGTGACTCCGGTGAAGGCCGGCACGGCGCCGGATTTTGCCTGCGTCGCTATGGCGCGGACCTGGGCATCGAGCGCCGGTGTCCAAGGCTGTTGGGCATTCGGACCAGCGAGACGCGTTTTGCCATTGGGATCTGGCACCGCGACCCATGCCAGGATCGACTGGTTCTTGCGCTTGTCCAGTTTGCCGCGCGCATCGAGCGGCGCATCCCAAAGCCAGCTGAGTTCGGCCGGCACCGCGCCCGGTGCCGCAATGGCGGCCTCGATTGCTGCGGTAATCAACAGCCGCGCATGGCCGGGCGCCAGGCCGGGACTGTCGCGATCAGGGATGCGCTCGCCACGCGCGACCGTTGCGTGCACGATCACCGGTGCGGTGACGGTCAAGTCGGCGATGTCGGCAAACTGGGGCTCGGCCTGCGACGCGACGGTCGGCACCACCAGGAGGATGAGTAAGGCGGGCACGCGAAAATGAACCATGTGGAGCTTGTAGCCGCGCAGGGCAGGCGGCTGCAACGCTGCACTGCGGCATCCAACGTCGACGTCGATCACGGAGATTTCGCGGCAGACCGTGACCAATGCGGCAATTGTGGCGATAAAGCGGTTGCGACCGTCCCCAAGATGCGGTTACACAGAATGCGGAGAGGGAACATCACAGGGTCACGGGGAAAACTTGACACCGGTGTTTCGCATTTTTGGCTTTCAGGGAGTTCCGTAGCGCCCATGGCATACGCTAATGAGGGGATGAGCAAGAACCGGATGATCGCACTGGGGCTCGTGACCCTGCTGCATATCTTCCTTGGTTATGCTTTCATAACGGGTTTGGCACTCAAGGCTGTAAAGGCGATTGTGCAGCCCTTGGAGACGGTCAACGTCAAGGAAGAGGCGCCGCCGCCGGAGGAACCGCCTCCCCCGCCGCCGAAAGACATCGAAATTCCGCCGTTCGTCCCGCCTCCGGAAGTCTCCGTGGCCAATGATGCACCGACAAACGCGATCACTACCCAGTCGGTTGTGCCGAGGCCAGAACCTCCGGTCTTTGTGCCACCCGCACCGCCTGCGCCGCCAGCGCCGCTTGCTGCGCCAACGCCAGCAACGGCAAAGGGTCGTGGCAACATATTTTCCGATGACGATTTCCCGGATGCCTCACGACGTGCAGAAGAAGCCGGGGTCACACGGGTGAGCTATGTCGTTGGTCCGGATGGCAAGGTTGGTAACTGCACCGTCACGCAATCGAGCGGCTTTCCGCGGCTTGACGACGCGACGTGCAAGATCATCGTGCGGCGGTTTCGGTTCAACCCAGCGACGCGCGACGGCCAGCCGGTCAGTGAAACGAAGACCCAGCCGGTTCGCTGGCAGCTGAAAAACTAAACGAAAATTCAGCCGTAGTCGGGCAATTTCCCGAGTCGGGCTGACAGTGTCGAGAAGTTCAAACGAGAAATTTGAGGGAAATTACGATGGAAACCGTGGCAGTCGAAAATCCATATGGTCTGATGGCGGCACTCCAGCAGGGCGGTATCATTGCCCAGTCGGTGTTCGGCATTCTGGTGTTCATGTCACTCGTGTCGTGGTTCATCATCATCACAAAATACATCGACCAGCGTAAGGTGCTTACCGAAGCGGCGACGCTTGAAAAGAAGTTCTGGTCGGCGCCCGACCTCAAGGCCGGTGCAGCCAAGCTCGACAAGAATTCACCTTTCAAGCAAATCGTGGATGACGGCTTGCGAGCGTCGGATCATCACGAAGGTCGTCTGACCGACAAGATCGACCAGCATGAATGGGTGACGATGGCGCTCAATCGTTCAAGCACCTCGGTCACGTCGAAGCTGCAGGGCGGCCTGTCGTTCCTCGCTTCGGTCGGTTCGACTTCGCCGTTCATCGGTCTTTTCGGGACTGTCGTCGGCATTTATCGCGCCCTGATCAACATCGGTCTTGCCGGCCAGGCATCGATCGACAAGGTCGCTGGCCCGGTCGGTGAAGCGTTGATCATGACCGCGCTTGGTCTGGCCGTCGCCGTTCCGGCAGTGCTTGGCTACAACTGGCTGATTCGCCGCAATAAGGATGTCGTTGAAAAGCTCAACAACTTCGCGGCTGACGTGCACGGCGCGCTGGTTTCAGGGTCGCGTATCACGGTACCGGTTACTGCGACGACGGTCGCTGCTCCAGTCAAGCGCTAAGCGCTTGGCCACAGGCCAGGGAAGGGCTTCTCACCAATGTCGATGAACATCGGATCGCCGAACGAAGACGGCAGCGAAAGCCCGATGACGGAAATCAACACGACGCCGCTGGTCGATGTCATGCTGGTGCTGCTCATCATCTTTTTGATCACCGTCCCGGTCGTCATTCAAACCGTGCCGCTAAAGTTGCCGACCGTGACTAACCTTCCCACGACAACCAAGCCGGAAAACGTCCTGCTTTCGGTCGACACCAATTGCGATACCTATTGGGGTCAGACCAAGGTTGAATCGAAACAGGAACTCCTCGACCGTGGCGTCAAAGCGCTCAAGGACGAGATCGCGCGTCAGGAAAAGCTTGGTGGCAAGATCGAACTGCCGGAAGTCCATATCCGCGGTGACAAAGACATGGAATATCGCTGCGTCGGCGGAGTTATTTTCACCATGCAGCGCGCCGGCTTTCTCAAGATCGGGTTCATATCGGAACCGGTTGCTGGCTTTGTGACCCGCTGATGTTCGCGGTGTCGGGGTTTTGCCCCGGCACCCCAGCCATCGCCTGACTTTTTAGGAGACAGTCCCATGTCGATGTCATTGGGCGGCACCGCCGAAGGTGAACCGATCCCCGACATGAACACGACGCCGTTGATCGACGTCATGCTCGTGCTGCTGATCATGTTCATCATTACAATTCCGGTTCAGACCCATGCTGTTAAGCTCGATTTGCCCCCGCCGAACCCGAACCCCAGTCAGGTCGATCCGGTCTTCAATCAGGTCGATATCGACTTTTTGTCGAATATTTACTGGAACAAGACCGAAGTCGATCTGCCGACGCTGAAAAGCTATATGAAGCAGGCGGCCGCCATGCCGACGCAGCCGGAGCTGCGGCTGCGCCCGGAAGGCCTTGCGAAATACGAGGTTGTTGACAAGGTTATGGCCGAGGCCCAGCAGGCTGGCCTGACCAAAATGGGCTTCGTAGGGAACGAAGCCTACGCAAACTGATTTTTCGCGCTGCGTCTATGGCGGGAGGGGGGCGGTCCGCAGGGCCGCCCCTTATGTTGACGTGAGTTGGCAGCTTGGCGGCAACCGGCGCCGATCCTGGTCTCCCACCGGTGAGGGGAAGCAGCATGTTTGCTAACGGCCGCGTAGCCGGCAGAACCGCGCTTGTCACCGGCGCCGCATCAGGGCTTGGCGCCGAAACCGCCCGCCGCCTTGCCGCCGAGGGCGCCACTGTCATGCTGAGCGATCGTGACCCGTCTGGCGCGGACGTCGCTACCGCGATTGGCACGTCAGCGGATTTCATTGTCCACGACGTTGCCTCCGAGAACGATTGGGCCGCCGCCGTTTCTGCCACCGTGATGCGATTTGGCCGGATCGATATCCTGGTCAACAACGCCGGCGTCGCTGGCGACAGCCTGAATATTCTGACACATAGTCTGGATGACTGGCGTCGCATCCTGGCGATCAACCTCGACGGTGTCTTTCTCGGCTTGCGCCACTGCGGTCCGGTCATGGCTGCGCAGGGCGGCGGCTCGGTGATCAACCTGTCGTCGATTCTCGGCAAGGTCGGCATGGCTGGCGCGGCGGCCTATTGTGCCTCGAAGGGCGGGGTGCTGATGCTGACCAAAGCTGCCGCGATCGAATGGGCACCGCTGGGGATCCGGGTCAATTCGATCCATCCCGGCTTCATCGATACACCGATGGTGTCGGCTGCGCTGTACGCTTCTGAAAACGGCAACGGGATACGCGACCTGTTGATTGCCGCACATCCGCTGGCACGGTTCGGCGTCCCGCGCGAAATTGCCGACGCAGTGTTGTTTTTGGCCTCCGAGGAATCAAGCTTTATGACCGGCGCTGAACTCGTCGTCGATGGCGGTTATACCGCGCGCTAGCGGCTACGCCACTTGGGCGTCCCCTGGGGCCGCTGCCTCGAACTGCAACCGTGCCAGTTTTGCATAGAGCCCGCCGCCGGCAATCAGCCGGTCGTGGGTGCCTTCAGCGATGATGCGGCCACCATCCATGACGATGATGCGATCAGCGTTGCGCACCGTCGCCAGCCTGTGTGCAATCACCAAAGTGGTCCGGCCCTGCATCAGCCCCTCGAGTGCCAGTTGGACCAGCCGCTCGCTTTCGCTGTCGAGCGCGCTCGTTGCTTCATCGAGCAACAGGATCGGCGCGTTGCGCAGCACGGCGCGAGCGATCGCCATGCGCTGGCGCTGCCCCCCCGAAAGCCGGGTCCCTGCTTCGCCCATGTAGCTGTGAATGCCGTCGGGCAAATCGCGCAAAAAGCCATCGGCATGGGCCGCACGTGCCGCCGCCCATACTTCATCCTCGCTGGCATCAGGGCGACCGTACCGAATATTTTCAAGCGCGCTGGTGGCGAAGATCACGCTCTCCTGCGGCACCACGGCAATGCGTGCGCGGATTGCCTCGGGGTCTGCGGCCGGCAATGGCACGCCATCGAGGCGGATCGTGCCGCTGTCCGGATCGTAGAACCGCTGCACCAACTGAAATAGGGTTGATTTGCCAGCACCCGATGGTCCGACGATGGCGACGGTTTCGCCGGCCGCAACATCGAGCGAGAAATCCACCAGCGCCGCGCCATCTGGACGCGACGGGTAGTGGAATGTCACGTGATCGAGCGCCAAGGCGCCCCGCGCAGGCACCGGCAATGGGGTGGCATCGGCAGGCGCGCGGATGCCGGGCCGCGCGTCGAGCAATTCGCGCATCCGGCCGCTGGCGCCCGCCGCGCGCATGAAGTCACCATAAACTTCGGTCAGCGTGCCAAAGGCGCCAGCGACAATAACGGCATAAAAGATGAACGCGGCGATGGTACCACCGCTGAGGTGGCCCGAAATCACGTCGAGGGCACCTTGCCACAACACCAGGGTGATCGCGCCGAAGATCAGCCCGATGACCAGCGCTGTCATGCCCGCACGCAGCAGAATGCGCCTTTTTGCGGTGTCGAAAGCGGTTTCCACCGCACCGCCGAAGCGTGCAGCCTCGCGTCCTTCCTGGGTGAAGGCCTGGACGATCTTGATGGCGCCCAGCACCTCTGCCGCCATGGTGCCCAGCCCGGCGATGCGATCCTGACTTGAGCGTGAAACGCCGCGCACACGGCGACCAAGCACAATGATGGGCAGCATCGTCAGCGGAATAACTAGCAGCATCAGCCCGGTCAGCTTGGGCGCTTCGTTGAACATTAGGATGATGCCGCCCAGGCCCATGGCTGCATTGCGCAGCGCCAGCGACGCCGACGTCGCAACGACCTGTTCGATGACGGCGGTGTCGCTGGTCAACCGCGAGGCGATTTCGGCGGGGCGATTTTCCTCGAAGAACACTGGGTCGAGGGTCAGCAAATGGCGGTGAACGGCCTTGCGCAAATCGGCGACCACCCGCTCGCCGATCCAGCTGACGAAATAGAAGCGAAATGCGGTGGCAACCGCGAGCAACGCTACAACGCCAAGCAAACCCCAGAAATACGGGGCGATTGTTGCGGGGTCAGACCCGGCGGCAAAGCCATTGTCGACGACTTGTTTCAGCCCGCGCGGGATGGCGAGCGTAGCGAGGGCGGCAACCGCGAGCGCTGCAAGCGCCGCAGCGAGTTGGCCCGGATAGGACCGCACGAAGCCCCAGAGCAGGGTGAGGTTGGAAAGCTTACGCTGATCGGGGGGGGGCAGATCGGGTTTTGTGGCCATGGCCGCTGATAGCAGGGGTTTGAGCGCGGCTCAATCTCTCGTGCGGTCGATGAAAACAACACCCAAATGAATAGGATTGATTGATATCATTTGGCGCTGGGGTCGTTGATTGTTATGCTGCACCTGCGAAGGTGCGTTTTGCGCCGCCCGGCTGTGCCGCGGAACGAGGGATTTTGATGCTTTACACCGCACATGAAATGCAGCGCGCCTGGCTTGCCAGCATGGGCGTCGTGGCGACGTCCACCGCGCAATGGCTGCTTAGCTCTTCCAACCCGATGTCGTTCGTCGCCAGCAGCCCGGTAATGGCGCGAGCGCTTGAAGTTTTCGCCCATGCGGCGGCACCGCGCGGCAAGCCGCCGTTCGCGCTCGATACCACCATCGTCGATGGCGTCAGTGCCGCAGTGAGTGAGGATATCGTCCTGCGCAAACCCTTTGGCCAGTTAAAGCACTTCAACCGCGCCGTATCGGGTCGAAAAGACCCCCGCGTGCTCATTATCGCGCCGATGTCTGGCCATTACGCAACATTGCTGCGCGGCACCGTCGAGCGCCTCCTGCCCGATCATGAAGTCTACATTACCGATTGGCGGGACGCCAAGCAGGTGCCAACCAGCGAAGGCAGTTTCGATTTCAACGATTATATCGACTATATAATCGAATTTGCCGGGATTGTCGGGCCAGGTTCGCACATGCTCGCCGTGTGCCAGCCCGCCGTACCGGCCTATGCGGCAGTTGCTTATATGTCGGGCAGGAATGATCCGGCAACGCCGCTATCGCTGACGCTGATGGGCGGCCCGGTCGACACCCGCCAGGCGCCGACTTCGGTCGATGATCTGGCAACCGAACGCCCCTATGCGTGGTTTGAACAAAATGTCATCGCCACCGTGCCAGCGGGTTATGCCGGGGCCGGCCGCAAAGTCTATCCAGGGTTCCTCCAGCTTGCAGGTTTCATGTCGATGAACCTTGCCAATCACATGAAATCACACTGGGAACTGTTCAAGCATCTGGTTGCGGGCGATGACGAAAGCGCCGATGCGACCAAGGCTTTTTATGAGGAATATCGCTCGGTCAGCGACATGACGGCGGAATTTTACCTCCAGACCATCGATGTGGTGTTCCAACGACAGGCGATTGCCAAAGGCGAGTTCGTGCATCGCGGGGTGCGCATCGACCCCGCAGCGATCGATCGCACGGCGTTGCTTGCCATCGAAGGTGAGCGCGATGACATTTCGGGTCTCGGCCAAACCAAAGCAGCCCTCGATCTGGCAACCGGCCTGGACGCGGATAAAAAGCAATATTACATGGCCGAGGGCGCGGGGCATTACGGCATCTTCAACGGCCGCAAATGGCGCGAAAGCATCGCGCCGATCGTAGAACGTTTCATTCGCAAGCACGATCCGGCAACGCTGACGCCGCTGGCGGTGGTGACCATCGTGCCGCACATCGAACCGCGACTGGTCGCCGGCATCGAGGTCGCCTAAGCACCGGACATCGCCGCGACGAGCGTTTTCGCGGCATTCGATTGCGGCGATGTCAACACACCTACCGCTTCGCCGCCTTCAACAATGAGGCCACGCGCCATGACGATGATCTGATCGGCAATGGCGGCGGCTGTGCGCAAATCATGGGTGATGAACAGCATGGCAAACCCGGATCGCTTCTGGAGGTCCTCAAGCAGCGACAGAATCTGACGTTGGGCCAGCGGATCGAGGCCCGAGACGCTCTCATCGCAAATAAGGACTCTCGGTCGCATCGCCAGCGCGCGAGCGATTGCGATGCGCTGGCGCTGGCCGCCTGAAAACGCGCTCGGATAGCGATCGAAGGCATCAGGTGACAGGCCGACGAGCGCGAGCAGTTCGTGGGCGCGCGCACGCGCTACTGGTCGGTCAGCGCCGGCGAGTTCGGCTGCACGGGCGATGCCTGCACCAACGCTGCGGCGGGGATTCAGCGCTCCCCACGAATCCTGGAACACCATCTGCACAGTGCCGCGCGGCACATGCGGCAAATCAATCCCGTCAACCGTTATCAGGCCGCGATCGGGGGTGATCAACTGCACGATCATCCGAGCGAGGCTGGACTTGCCAGACCCCGAAGCACCGACGATGGCCAACGTCTGGCCCGCGCCAAGCGACAGATTGATATCGGCGACCGCAACCCGCGCGCCATAGTTCTTGTCGAGGCCGTTTATGACGAGGCGCGGGGCAGTGGCTTGGCGCAACGAGCGAGCCATCCGCGGCCGCGTCGCCGCGATCATGGCACGGGTGACAGAATGCTGCGGCGTGTCGAGAACATCGCGCGCGCTGCCGATTTCCACGATGCGGCCCTGGTCGATGACGGCAATACGATCGGCGATCTGTCCCACAACGCCGATGTCGTGGCTGATGAAAACCAGCCCATGGGGTGTGCGGCGCTTGATCTGCGCAAGCAGGGCGATGATTTGCGACTGGGTGACGGTGTCGAGCGCGGTCGTGGCCTCGTCGGCGATCAGCACATCGGGCGCCATGGCGATCGCCATGGCGATGGCGACGCGCTGACATTCACCGCCCGATAGCTGATATGGATAACGCTGCGCCAGCGCCGGGTGCAACGCCACCGACTCCAGCAATTCGGTTACCCGCGATGTCAGACGGTCAGGCGTTGCGCCACCATGTATTTCAAACACTTCAGCGACCTGTTTGCCGATGGTCGTTAACGGATTGAGCGCGGCAACGGGTTCCTGCGGGATCAGTGCGATACGATTGCCTCGCAATTGGCGCAGCGCTGGCTCGGGCAAGCCGGTGAGGCGGGTGCCACCAAGGGTCACGTTGCCGGCAGTGACGCGAAGCCCCGGTGCCAGTGACCCCATCATCGCCGATGCCAGCACCGATTTTCCCGATCCGGAGGCGCCGATAATGCACAGGGTTTCGCCGCGTCGGACGCTGAAGGTCAGGTCTGCAACTGCCAGTTGCCGATCCGCCCCCGGTGGCAACGCGACTGACAAACTATCCAGTGCGAGGATTGGCGTCATCTTTGCGCTACACTCAGTTGATCGGCGACGACACTCAGTGCCAGCACCAGTGACGCGATGGCAAAGCAGGGAAACAGCACGAGATACGGAAAGGCAAAGGCGAGGGCCCGGCCATCCGTGACCATGCCGCCCCAATCCGGCGCCGGCGGCGGCAGGCCCAGGCCAAGAAAGCCCAACGCGCCGACCATCATTACGCTATAGCCGAGCCGCAAGCAAAAGTCCGTCACCAGCGGCGGTGCAGCGTTGGCAAATATTTCGATAGCCAGGATGCGCCACAGCGTCTCGCCCTGGGTAACCGCCGCCGCGACATAGTCGCGGCCGGCGAGCGATGACGCCAGATCGCGGGTAATGCGGAATACCGCCGGCGCGCTGCCAAAGGTGATTGCGACGATGACGTTAAGGTCGGATGGCCCCAGCGCCACGATGATGACGAGATAAAGCACCAGCACCGGAAACGACAGGATTACGTTGGAAACGAACGACAACACCGCATCGACCCAGCCGCCGCGATACCCGGCGACTAAACCCGCGCCGACGCCAATGGCATAGGCCAGCAGCGTGGCAGCAAGCGACAGCATGACGACCGGCCGCGCCCCCCATATCAGGCGCGACAGGATATCGCGGCCGAGAAGATCGGTGCCGAGCGCGAACCCGGGTGTTCGGGGTGGTTGAAGGGGCACGTAATTGGCCAACGGGTCATGCGGCGCCAGCCAGGGTGCCAGCAATGCGACCAACGTCCAGCCTCCGATCACAGCGACGGCAGTGGCGAACCGTATTTTCATAGTGACCGGAGCCGCGGGTCGAGCCAGCGCTGCACGACGTCGCCAACCAATTGGCTGGCAACGACGACAATCACGCTGACCATCGCACAAGCTTCGACGAGGTAAACGTCGCTGTTGAGCGCCGCCTGGTAGAGCATCGTGCCGAAACCGCGATAGGCGAAGAACACTTCGGTGATTATCACCCCGGAGATCATCCATGGGATTTGCAGCATGATGACAGTGACCGGCGTCAGCAGCGCGCCGCGCAGCGCGTGACGAAGAATGACGCGGCCCGGAGATGCTCCCTTCAGCACGGCCATCCGGATATACGGCTGCGCCATCACCGCTATCATGCCGGCGCGTGTAATGCGCGCCAGATAGCCGGTGGAGGCCAGCACCAGCACACTGACCGGCAACACCAGTTCGGGCAAAGACAGGCCCGCCGCCATCGTGCTGACTCCCGGCAACCAGCCGAGCCCAAGCACGAAAACTGCAACCAGAAACGCCGCCATCGCGAAATCCGGCACCGACGTCGTGACGATCGAAAGGGTCGAAACCACCCGGTCCGTCACCGATCCGGCGCGCATTCCGGCAGCAATGCCAAGCGCCAATGACAAGGGGATGGTGATGGCCAGTGCCGTACCGGCGAGGATCGCCGAGGCGATGAGGCGCGGTTTCATCAACACGGTGATGGCCTCCTGATAATGCGACGACTGGCCCCAATCGCCGCGGACAAAGCCGGACAGCCAGCGAAAATAACGTTGCAAAAACGGATCATTGTAATGGTTTTCTGTCAACCATTGCGCGCGCTGCGCCGCAGTTGAATATTGCCCCAGAACCTTGACGGCGACGCTATCGACATTGGACTCCAGCGCGATGTGGACGAGGAACGATACCGCCAGCATCGTCACCAGCAACTGTGCCAGACGGCGCGCGAAATTGACCGAAACGCTCACGCCAGCCACACGCGATCAAGGCGAAAGTCATCTGCTGGATGCAGGACATGGCCACGTACGCGCGGCGATACGGCGGTGAACATTTGCGGCCAGAACGGCTGCACCATGACGGCCGCATCGCGCAGTTGGGCCTGAGCCTTTGCCATCACCGCGCCGCGCATCACCGGATCGAGAATACCCATTGCGGTGTCGAGCAGCGCGTCGAAGTCCGCGTCGGCAAATCCGCTTTCGTTCCAGCTCGATCCGCTGCGGTAGCCGAGATCGAGCGTCATAATGCCGAGCGGGCGATGACCCCATGATGTCATGCCGAACGGCACCTTATCCCACACCGACCAATATTCGGTTGCGGGGACGACCTTCAACGCCAATCGTATCCCGGCTTCGGCGAGGTTTTGTTGCAGAACTTGCGCGACATCCTGCTCCCAGCGCCCCGTCGTGTTGCCGAGAACAAGTTCGAGATCGATGCCATCCGGATAGCCAGCTTCGGCAAGCAGCGCGCGCGCGCTGGCAACATCTCGGGCTTGCGTCGGCAAGCGGCCAAAGTCCGGCTGCAACGCCGAGACATGATGATGATCGGCTAGACTGCCATGGCCGCGATGCGCCAAACGCAGCATCGCGGCATTATCGGCCGATAGCTGGACGGCGCGCCGGACACGAATATCGGCAAAAGGTGGCGTTTCGATCTTCATGCGAATGCACAGCGTTGTGGCTGATGCGTGCTCCAACAATCGAGCATTCGGCAGGCGTGCGATCAGATCGAGTTCAGCAACACCGATGCGGTAAAGAATATCGACCTGGCCCGCTGCAAGCGCTGCGACATGCGTGGTTACGTCTGGACCGAGATCGATGAAATCGATGTGACTAAGACGGGCGGGGCGGCCCCAATAGTCTTCACGTCGTTCAAGGCTGGCCTGGCGCCCGACCTCGAAGCTGGTCAGGCGATAGGGGCCGGTGCCGATCGGGTTGCTGCTCCATTTGTCGCCAAGGCGCTCGAAATCGCGGTGAACAATGGCGCAGGTCGCACTAGCTAGCTGTTCGGGCAGCGAACAGACAGGACGCGACAAATGCAGGACAAAGCGCTGGTCGTCCACAGCCTCGAAGCGCGAGATCGCGGCAAGTGCGGTACGATTGACCGATTTGGAACCGGCCACCAGCCAACGGGCAAAGTTGAATCCGATATCGGCTGTCGTCAGCGCATCGCCATTCGACCAACGCGCGCCGGATTGCAGCGTGAAGGTCCAGTGTTTCAGGTCGTCACTCGGCCGCCAGCTTGCTGCCAACGCCGGCCGAACGATGTTGTCGGCATCGACTTCGGTCAGAAATTCCAGCACGTTGCGATAGAGATTCGCCGCTTCGACCCACGCCGAGAGCGCAGGATCGGGGATTGCCTGCACCGCGCAGACAAAACGCAGATGGCCATTCGCCGTTTTGGGTGTGTGGCCACATGCGCCAATTGGCGCAGCCGCACCCAACCAGGCTGCGTGACGCAAGAAACTGCGGCGATCAATGGCACCCTCCGCGTGACGCGCCGCCAGCATCGCAAGTCCCGAGTGCGGCGTGCCGCCGTCAAGGCTGTCCAGAGTCCGCTGCC
>JAYUUE010000048.1:0-2058 GCA_043754785.1 Polymorphobacter sp.
TTGCGTCCTGGGTGCCGATCGATGGCGTTTCGGCGCATCCCAAGGTCGATGATCGCACCGGCGAGCTGATGTTCTTCAACTATTCCAAGCATGCGCCCTACATGCATTATGGCCTGGTCGGGGCGGACGGCAAATTGGCGTTGTATCAGCCGGTGCCGCTGCCGGGGCCGCGGCTGCCACACGACATGACCTTTTCGGAAAACTGGTCGATTCTCAACGATCTGCCGGTGTTCTGGGATGCCGAGCTGCTCAAGCGTGACGTTCACGCCACCCGGCTCCACCCCGGCGTGCCGTCGCGCTTTGCGCTGGTGCCGCGCCGCGGCGGCGCGCCGCGCTGGTTCGAAGCGGCACCGACCTATGTGCTGCATTTCCTCAATGCCCATGAGGACGGCGACGAGGTGATCGTCGATGGCTATTTCCAGGAAAATCCGACGCCGGCACCGATCGAGAATGCCGATGGCTACGGGCATCTGATGGCGTTTGTCGACGAACACAGCTTCCTGCCGCGGCTGCACCGCTGGCGCTTCAACCTGGCGGACGGGTCCACGAAGGAGGAGCAGCTTGACGACCGCATCCTCGAATTCGGCACGATCAACCAGAAGTTTGCCGGCCATCCGTATCGCTATGCCTATTCGACGACGACCAAGCCGGGCTGGTTCCTGTTCACCGGCTTCGTTAAGCACGACATGGTCACCGGCGAATCCTGGTCGGTGCAGCTCCCCGAGGGCCGCTATGCCAGCGAGGCGCCGTTCGCGCCGCGCATCGGCGCCACCGACGAGGATGATGGCTATCTGGTCAGCTTCATCATCGACGAAAACCGCGGCACATCGGAATGCATCCTGATCGACTGCAAGAACTTCGAAGCCGGGCCGGTGTGCCGCATCGCGCTGCCGCACAAGATTTCGAGCGGCACCCATGCGCATTGGGCGGACCGGGCGGTGATCCGCGCCGGGGCAGCGGCGGCGGGTTGAGTTGCGTTAGAGCAAAGCGCATGGGGTCTGGGGCCTAGGGCCCAGCCGCCGGAGGGGCTTCAGTCAGCCGGACGCCAGCGCCGCCAGCACGATATCGCGCAGGTCGCGGCGCACAACCTTGTTCATCGCGTTGCGCGGCAGCTGCGCGACGATGACCAGCCGCTCGGGACGTTTGAACAGCGCAACGTCGCGGCTCTCCATCCACGCCGAGATGTCGGCCAGCACCGGCACCTGGTCGCCCAGTGGCACAACCGCCACCGCGACGCGCTCACCCAGCCGGTCGTCGGGAATGCCGACTGTCGCTGCTTCCTTGAGCATCGGATGGCCGACGAGCAGGTCGTCGATTTCGGCCGGGGACAGGTTGACGCCGCCGCGGACGATGATTTCCTTGCAGCGGCCGACGAAGCGGTAAAAGCGGCCAAGGTCGCCAACGCCGGCGATTTCGAACAGGTCGCCGGTGCGAAACGCGCCCTGTTCGTCAAAGGCGGCGGCGGTCAGGTCCGGGCTGCGCCAATAGCCGCTGAACACATTGCCGCCGGCGATGCGCAGTTCGCCGGCGCGGCCGGGGGTGGTGATCGTCGCCCCGGTGTCGAGATCGACCAGCCGGGTGCGCATGACGCTGGGGGTCAGCCCCGACCAATCGGTGCCATCGGCGCCCCAGCGCGGGAAATAACGGGCGCGCTCGGTGGTGTCGGGCACATCGACATGGCTGGAAAACAGCGATGCGCCTTCGTTCGACCCGAAGATGTTGCAAATCTGGATATTGTGGCGCGTCGCCCAATTGTCGATCAGCCACGGCGACAGCGGTGCTGACCCCGACCCGACGGCCCGCAGCGACGCCAGCGCGCCGTCGCCGATCAGATCGGGTTGCAACAGCAGCGCCGTCAATACCGCCGGCGGGGCGATGGTGTAGGTCACCTGTTCCGCAGCGATCTGCGCCAGAAACACACCAAGGTCGAACGGGTGGTGGAGGACCAGCCGGCCCTGCAACAGCAGCCATGGTAGCACCAGCCCGCCGATCGAGCCGATATTGACCAGCGGAAACGGGTTGAGCAGTGTTTCGCCGGCAATCATGCCGGTGGCCTCG
>JAYUUE010000049.1:0-6043 GCA_043754785.1 Polymorphobacter sp.
CCTGATGGCGGCTGGTGACATCCTTGTAGAACATCGCCAGCCCTTCGGCGGTCGGGTAAACCCGCACATCGAGCCAGGCGCTGCGGCCATCGGGCCAGACGAAATGATGTTCGAGCGCGGCGGGAATGCGGTTGGTCATCGCGCGCAGCAACAGCCTGCCGATCTCGCTGTCCCTGGCGCCGTCCCATGATTGCCCCAGCTGCCGCCCGACAATCTCATCACGGCTGCGCTGCTCCAGCCGCAAGCCCTCGGCATTGACATCCAGGACGATGAAGTGGCTGTCGAGCAGCACAAAGCCCTCGGTCATGTTCTCCAGCACGCCGCGCGCCCGATCACGTTCGGCAACCAGCGCGGTTTTGGCATGGCGCTGTGCGCGCTCGGCCGTCACGCGCTCGGTGGTCTCGACAACGATGCACAGCACGCCGGCGGCCACGCCCAGCTCGTCGAAAACCGGCGAATAATCGAGGTTCATGATGACCTGTTCGGGGACGCCGCGCCGATGCAACGTCAGCGCCTGATCGGTATATGACAGGTTCCCGCCGGCCAGCCCGACTTGCATGACATTGTCATTGAAGTCGGCCACTTCGGGCCAGGCT
Source organism: Polymorphobacter sp. (assembly GCA_043754785.1). Taxonomy (GTDB): domain Bacteria; phylum Pseudomonadota; class Alphaproteobacteria; order Sphingomonadales; family Sphingomonadaceae; genus Sandarakinorhabdus. The sequence continues at coordinate 597 of JAYUUE010000049.1, forward strand.
TCCCGCACCGGCTTGCCGAGCAGGTCTGGATGCCGCGCGCCGGCAAAATCGCTGTAGGCGTCGTTATAGAGCATGATGCCGGCTTCGCCCCACAGCATCACCATGGCGACGCGCGAGCGTAACACAAGCCCAAGCAGCGTCCGCAGGCTGAGCGGCCAGTCAGCAATCGGCCCCAATGGCGTCGCCGCCCAGTCACGGCCGGCGATCAGCGCACCGCATCCGGAACCCGTGGCCAGCCATGCGCCGCTGCCTTCGGGCGCGCCGGATGTGCTTGTCATGAAAATTTCATCTGATTTGCGGTGGCATTGGCTGTGGTCAACGGCTCGCGCTACTTCCGGGCGGCCGCCCGGTCGCGCGCCTCGGCGGCCTCCTCGCTGATCCGCGCGCCAGCGGCGTCGGCCTTATCGCCGATGCGATCACTCGCGGCATCCAGCTTTGCGCCTGCGGCGTCCAGCGTCTCGCCTGCACGATCACCAACGACTGCGGCCTTTGCGGCAATTGCCGATGCAGCGGCATCGGTGTTGACCTTGGCCGCTTCGACATCCTTGTCCACCTGAGCGTCGCTGCACCCGGCGAGCAGCAGGGTACCCGCAACCATAGCAAATCCGCCCAGCCGCATGGTCATTTCTCCTCGTTGAGGTAGCGAACCTATCATGCCACAACACCAATCGCCATGGTTCTGAAACGAACTTTCACGGATTTTGATAGAGTCGCGCCAACGCGTGACTTGTCATAATATAGCCGGCAAAACAGGGCCTCGACATGACCATAGATCGCAAAGCCGCCACTGCCACCTGGAAAGAGCGCAAGAATACGCCGGGCATTTACGCCATCCGCTGCACGGTCAGCGGCGAAACCTGGATGGGGTAGGCCGCCGACCTTGCCACCGTCCAGAACCGCCACCGGTTCGCGCTGCGCATCGGCAGCCACAGCAATCGTGCCATGCAGGCGGCCTGGGCTGCGCACGGCGCCGATGCCATGGTATTTGAACCGCTCGAGCTGCTGCCGGATGCGGATAGCGGCGCCAGCCAGTTGCGCGATGCGCTGCGCCGTTGGCGCGACCAAAGCGGCGCGCCGGCAGTTTAGGCGGCGCTATCCGGCGCGGACCAGCGTGCCGACACCGGCCTTGGTGAAGATCTCCAGCAGCATGACATGGCCGATCCGGCCGTCGAGAATGACGGCGGCGTCGACCCCTGCTTCGATGGCGGTAACGCAGGTTTCCAGCTTGGGGATCATGCCGCCGCTGATCGTGCCATCGACAGTCAAAGCCGCGATATCGGTCGGCGTCAGATCGCTCAGCAACGCCTTGTCCTTGGATAGCACGCCCGCCACATCGGTCAGCAGGAACAGGCGCGCCGCGCCAACCGCCCCGGCAATCGCGCCCGCCATCGTATCGGCGTTGATATTGTAGGTATGGCCATCGGCGCCGACCGCCACCGGCGCGATGACGGGAATAATGCCGGCCGCCAGCAATGTGTCGATGATAGTGCGGTCAACGCTTTCCGGCTCGCCAACAAAGCCCAGATCGACAATCTGTTCGATCGCGCTGCCCGGGTCGCGTGTAGTCCGCTCCACCTTGCGGGCACGCACCAGCCCGGCATCCTTGCCCGAAATGCCCGCTGCCCGCCCGCCGGCGCGCTCGATCCAGGCAACAAGTTCCTTGTTGATCGACCCGGCGAGCACCATTTCGGCGACTTCGGCGGTGGCGGCATCGGTGACACGCAGTCCGTCGATGAAGCGGCTTTCGATACCCAGCCGCTTCAGCATGGCGCCGATCTGCGGCCCGCCGCCATGGACGACCACCGGCAGGATGCCGACGGCTTTCAGCAGCACGATATCCTCGGCAAAATCCTGCGCCAGCGCCGCATCGCCCATGGCATGGCCGCCATATTTGACGACGAATATCTTGCCGGCATAGCGTTGCAGATACGGCAATGCCTCGATCAGCGTTTCGGTCTTGGCGATCATTTCCGGGGCGGGGGCATGGCTCATCCTCCGTCTATAGGCAGGCGCGCGGGAGGACGGAAGCAGCCAGTTCCGGCTATGGGGAATGCAGCTGCGCAAGGCGCGGTGCCAATGGACCAGGTCGATGTGAACCGTTGCGCCACCGGTTCGCACAAGTCTGGAGTGGCACATGGTCATGAGCGTGTCGGAAACCGACTGAAAGAAACCGCTTGCGGTTGACGCAGCGTCATCGGTTACGCCCCGCTGCATGATCACATTGTCCATTACCGAAGTCTGCCGCCGCACCGGGCTTTCCAGCCGGACGTTGCGCTTCTATGAGGCGCGCGGCCTGCTGGCGGCGGACCGCACTCCGGCCGGCCTTCGCTGCTATGGCGCGCCGGCGCTCACCCGACTGCACAATATCACTGCCCTGAAACGCGCCGGCTTCACTCTGGCGCAGATCGGCGCGCTGCTTGCGGGCACGCTCGATCTGGCCCGCATCATCGAAACCCAACTGGCGACGCTGGCGGCGCAGAGTGCCGCGCTGACACAAGCCAGCGCCAGCCTGTTTGCCGCCCAGCAGGCGCTGGCGGCGGGGCGCGACCTCGACCTCGATATGTTTTGCACCCTTATCAAGCAAGGAGAGACCATCATGACCGATCAGGACGCCTGGCAAAAAGTCGCCGACCGCTACTACACGCCGGAGGAGCAAGCGCACTGGCGCGAAAAAATGGCGCACGTTCCGGCCGATTTCGACGGCCACGCCTATCAGGCGAAGTGGGCCGACCTGGGCGGGCGTATCGCTGCCGACCTGCCTATGGACCCGACGTCGGCCAAGGCTCGCGCCTATCTGGCGGAATGGAACGCCCTGCTCGCGCCGTTTGCCATCGTCGCCGATGCGCGAATGAAGACCCAGACCGTCGAAATGTATGATCGCATGGACGAGTGGTCAGGTGACCATTCGCCGGGTTTCACCAAGGCCGTCTGGGAATTCATCAAGACTGTCGGAACTGCGGCGGGCCAACCCGGCTGAGTTGGCGGCGCCGATGGCTCCTTCAGCGGGTTGGCACTGGTTCGGCACCGGAATAGTCGTAAAAGCCGCGACCCGATTTTTTGCCATGCCAGCCGGCCTCGACATATTTGACCAGCAGCGGCGCCGGCCGATATTTCGGGTCGCCGGTCGCTTCCTGCATGACCTGCATGATGCTGAGCAGCGTGTCGAGCCCGACAAAATCGGCCAGTGACAGCGGCCCCATCGGATGGTTGGCGCCCAGTTTCAGCCCGGTGTCGATGTCGATCACCGACCCGACGCCTTCGCCCAACGCGAAAATTGCCTCGTTGAGCATCGGGCACAGGATGCGGTTGACGATGAATGCCGGGCCGTCCGCGGCGATGATCGCGGTCTTGCCGATTTTGGCGGCAAACGCCGTCATTGCGGCGCGGGTGGCGTCCGAAGTTTGCAGGCCGGGGATAATCTCGACCAGCGCCATCAACGGCACCGGATTGAAGAAGTGCAGCCCGACAAAGCGATCGGGTCGGTCGCTCGCTGCCGCCAGTCCGGTGATCGAGATCGACGACGTGTTGGTCGCCAGCAGCGCCGCCGGCTTCAGCGTCAGCCCAGCGAATATGCGGTGCTTGACTGCTTCATTTTCGGTCGCAGCCTCGATGACCAGGTCGGCCCGGGCAAAGTCGGCGCTGTCGGTGGTCAGCACAATCCGTGCCAGCGCTGCGTCGGCGTCGGCTTGCGTGACCAGGCCCCTTGTGACGCCTCGTTCAAGGTTTTTGGCAATCATCGTCCGCGCCGCCTCGGCCCGCGCCATCTCGACATCAGACAGGATGACATCATAGCCCGCGAGCGCCGCGACATGGGCAATGCCGTTGCCCATCAGCCCAGCGCCGATCACTCCGATGGTCTGCATATCGATATCCCTGCTGCCGGCCGCCGGTTTAACGGGTGCCGCGCGAGGCGCAAGCCGTCAACTGCCCGTCAGCGCCTTGATGGCGATGGTGAACAACGCAACGATTGCACAATATCCGCCAATGAATATCGCGCTTGAAAGGCCGGCTTCGAATGCGCTGCGCGGCGGCGGTATGTCCTGGAAACGCATTTCAGAACATTTGCACAGCAGCACCGACCACCAGGCCGGACAGCAACGTCAGCAGCAGAATTATTTCGAGCGGTTTCAGTCCGCCCAGCCAATCGATCATCGTACACGCCCTCGGGAATGCCACGCAGGCACCGTGCCCGCAATCAGCGTTGTGCACCATCACCGCGTGACGGCACGCGGCGAACGCCGACCTGTCGCCATAAGCCGCGCATAAAGTCGCGCGGTTGGTTCCTGCCGCAAACCCGCTTAGGCTGGGCCAATGACCAGACTTTCCAAAAAGACCGCGCTGATCACCGGCGCGGCGCGCGGCATCGGTGAAGCCATCGCCCGGCGCTTTGCCGTTGAAGGCGCGTTGGTCTGGGTCACCGATGTCGATCCCGCAGGCCAGGCGGTTGCCGACGCTATCGGCGGACGCTTCCTCAGGCTCGATGTGCGCCAAGAGGCCGATTGGGCCGCAGCGATGGCTGGTGTGGATCGGCTCGATATTTTGGTCAACAACGCTGGTATTACCGGCTTCGGCACTGGCGCCGGACCGCAGGACCCCGAACACGCCAGCCTTGCGGATTGGCAGGCGGTCCACGCCATCAACCTGGACGGCACGTTCCTCGGCTGCCGAGCCGCCATCACGAAAATGCGGTCGCACGGCACCGGCGCGATCATCAACATGTCGTCGCGGTCGGGCCTGGTCGGCATCCCGGGCGCGGCCGCCTATGCGTCGTCCAAGGCCGCCGTGCGCAACCACAGCAAGACCGTGGCGCTATGGTGCGCCCAGACCGGCTTGGCGGTGCGCTGCAACTCGGTCCATCCGGCAGCAATCCTGACGCCGATCTGGGAAGCAATGGTCGGCGGCGGGCCGGATCGAGACGCCAAAATGGCCGCCTTGGTTGCCGATACACCGCTAAAGCGCTTCGGCACAGTCGAGGAAGTCGCCGCCTTGTGCGTCTACCTTGCGAGTGATGAATCGGCCTATGTCACCGGCAGCGAATTTCACATCGATGGCGGTGTGCTCGCCGGGTCCGCCGCCAGCCCGGGCAGCTAAGCAGAGATTCGTAGTTTATCCAACGGAGGCGATCAGCATCGTCCAGCGCGCAGCTCGGGCATTGCAAACAGCGAGACCCCGCAGCCGGCTATCGAGTCATTCCCGGCGTCGTCGCGGCGGCGGCAGGGTTTGCGCACCGGCGATGGCGCATGTAGAGCGTCGGCACAGCCCGATCCCACCCCGCAAAGGCGCCGGCATGAACACAATTTTCGCAGTCGTCGACATTGTCACCATGGCGTTGCAATGGCTCATCTGGGCGCTGGTGATCTGGGCGATCCTGTCATGGTTGATCGCCTTCAACATCGTCAACATGCACAATGGATTCGTCCGCGGGGTCGTGACCGGGCTGGACCGGT
>JAYUUE010000050.1:0-2046 GCA_043754785.1 Polymorphobacter sp.
GTCATATTGGCGAAATCGACGTCGCTGGTCATGCCATTTGCCTTCAAGGGCGCCATCGACCGGATGGCCGCCGGCGTGCCCGATGGCATCCAGATCGCCGTGGCATTGGTCGCGGCCTATGCACTGGCACGCTTTGGCGGCGTGCTGTTCGACAACCTCCGCAACGCCATCTTCGAAAAGGTCGGCCAGACCGCGGCGCGCCGCCTGAGCCAGGACGTGTTCCGCCACATCCACCAGCTTTCGCTGCGCTTCCACCTCGAGCGCCGCACCGGGTCGCTCACGCGCGTCGTCGAGCGCGGCACCAAGAGCATCGACACGATGCTGAATTTCATCCTATTCAACATCTTCCCGACGATCTTCGAACTGACTGCGGTCTGCGTGATCTTCTGGATGAAGCTCGGCCCGGTGATGGTCGGCGCCGTACTGGTCATGGTCGTTGCCTATATCGCCTATACCCAAAAGGTCACCGACTGGCGGTCGAAGCTGCGCCGGGAAATGGTCGATTCGGACAACAAGGCAGTCGCGCGGGCGGTCGATTCACTGCTCAACTATGAAACAGTGAAATATTTCAACGCCGAAGCGCATGAGAATCGCAACTATGGCGCGGCGATCAAGCGTTACACCGATGCGGCGACCAAGAACGAGGTGTCGCTGGCGTGGCTCAACATCGGCCAATCGCTGATCACCAACCTGATGATGGCCGGCGCAATGGGTTATACCGTCTGGGGCTGGCACCAGGGGCGCTTCACCATCGGCGACGTGGTGTTGGTCAATACGCTGCTGGCGCAATTGTTCCGGCCGCTCGACATGCTCGGCATGGTCTATCGCGAGATCAAGCAGGGGCTGATCGACATGGAGGCGATGTTCGCGCTGATCGATACGCCGGCCGAAATCGCCGATGTGCCGGGAGCGCCGGCGCTGGCGGTCAAGGCCGGCCATGTGCGGTTTGCCCATGTCGATTTCGCCTATGAATCGCGCCGCAAGATCTTGCATGACGTGTCGTTCGATGTGCCACCCGGGCAAAAGCTCGCGGTGGTCGGCCATTCCGGCGCCGGCAAATCGACGCTCAGCCGCATCCTGTATCGCTTTTACGATATCAGCAGCGGCGCCGTGACCATCGACGGACAGAACATCGCGGAAGTGACGCAGGATTCGCTGCGGCGGAGCATCGGCATCGTTCCGCAGGACACGGTGCTGTTCAACGATTCGATCGGCTATAACATCGCCTATGGCCGGCCCGAAGCGTCGCAGGCCGAAATCGAAGCGGCGGCACGCGGCGCGGCGATCCATGATTTCATCGTCTCGCTGCCCGATGGCTATGCGACGCAGGTGGGTGAGCGCGGGTTGAAGCTGTCCGGCGGCGAAAAGCAGCGCGTCGCCATCGCGCGGACAATCCTCAAGGACCCCGCCATCCTGATTCTTGATGAAGCCACCAGCGCGCTCGATTCGGCGACCGAAGCCGATATCCAGTCGGCGCTGGGCACCGTGTCACAAAGCCGCACCACCATCGTCATCGCGCACCGCCTGTCGACAATCACCGACGCCGACGAGATCTTGGTGCTGGCGGCGGGGCGAATTATCGAACGCGGGCGGCACGACGCATTGCTGGCAGCAAACGGCGCCTATGCCGAAATGTGGGCATTGCAGCAGGCGGAAGAAGCCGTCGAGGCGATGGCGGCGGAGTGAGCCAATTCGCAAAGAGTTGAACCGGCAGGAAGTCGCCTCCGGCGGCTGGGGCCTTGGGCCCCAGACCCCGATTTACAAACCGGTTTTTGCGTCAACGTATCGTATTTGGGCAAGCAATACGGATGGGGTGTGGGGCCCACTGCCACATCCGCCGGAAGCTTATTTTCCTGGCGCCCGCCGCAGACGAAAAAGGCGGGCCCCCCGATGAAAGGGAGCCCGCCGGTACGCAACGCAAACCTACTGAAATTTACTTCGGCATCAAAACCGTATCGACGACGTGGATAACGCCGTTCGACTGGTTCACGTCACCGATGGTCACATGCGACTTGCCGCCCTTGGCATCGGTCAGCATGAGCGTCT
>JAYUUE010000051.1:0-2045 GCA_043754785.1 Polymorphobacter sp.
GGATCGAGGCACGGTTTCGCTGGCGGTCGGCGTTGGCACTCGATCCCGATGCCAAATTGAAGGCAGCCCTGACCAGCAAGCTCGATGTCGGGCGCGACGCGGCTCTGGCGTTCGCGGTTACCGCACGGTAACGCACGGTTCCGATGCCGATGCCGATGCTCCTGTCCGAGACTGCTTTTGCCAAGATCAACCTCGCGTTGCATCTGCGGGCGCGGCGCCCCGATGGTTATCACGAGCTCGAAACCATCTTTGCCTTCACTACATTCGGCGATCGGCTGACGGTCGAGCCGGCGACGGTGATCACCTTGACGGTCAGCGGCGAATTCGCTGGCGCGGCCGGAAATGGTACCGACAATTTGGTGCTGCGAGCGGCCCATGCGTTGGCAGTAGCGAGCGGGATGTCAGCGGGAGCGGCGTTGACGCTCGACAAGCATATTCCGGTGGCTGCGGGACTTGGCGGTGGTTCTGCCGACGCGGCGGCGGCGTTGCGCCTGCTGTCGAGGCTGTGGGGCCTCGATTGGTCAGAGACACGACTCGCGGCGTTGGCGGCAGGTTTGGGATCAGATGTGCCCGCATGTGTCGCGTCGCAAACCTGTTTCGGCGCCGGCCGCGGCGAGATGCTCGCGCCTTGGCCGACCAGCCTGTCCGGCACGCCGGTCTTGCTTGTTAATCCGCGCGTTGCAGTGCCCACCGGACTCGTTTTCGCCGGTTGGGACCAATGTGACCGGGGCGAAATTGCGGACGGCGCGCCATTGACCGCGTTGCGCAACGACATGACGTCGGCGGCGATGGGTGTCGCGCCCGTCATTGCCGATGTGCTGGCGGCGCTGGCGGATACGGCGCCGCTGTTGGCCCGAATGAGCGGGTCGGGCGCGACGTGTCTGGCGCTCTATGCCGATCCGGCGGCGTGCGATCGCGCGGCGTTGGCCGTGGTGCCACATGGTTGGTGGCAGATGGTGACGCGCCTGCGCTGATCGCAACCCGCACTGTCTGGCGGTTTGCCCTCGGCCAGTGTTGCAGTGCACCAAAAATTGCTAGTCGCGAGGCACCTTAGAGGCTTTTGAAGCAATATTGCACCGCAGCAGGAAAAATAACTGATTGGCGCTCAGTTTTTAGCTTGACGATCTTTTGAGTGTGACTTAGAGCTCCACTCAGTTGAACTGAGTAGCACGCAAATGGGCACCCCGCCCCCCAAACAGGAGAGTGAACATGACCAGCCGTTTCCTCATCGTTCCCATCGCATTCGCCATCAGCGCGGCCTTCATCGGCGCCGCCTCCGCGCCCGCCATGGCAGCTGATTCGACCTGCACGCGCACCCCGGCGCAGATCCGCACGCTGGCCGTCACCCGCGCCGACGCAAACAGCATTCGAAAGGCGCTGACCCTCGTCAGCGTTGGCGAAAAGCTGTGCGATGCCGGTGCCCGCAACGAAGCCGGCAAGAAGTTTTCGGCCGCCGCCAAGCTGCTCGGCACCGATCTCGCTGCGATCAACGCAGCACCGACCGCGCAATAGGGTTTAAACTCTTTGCCTTTGCGCCCCGCTCCCCGCGGGGCGCATCGAGGGGCCGGTGCTTTTCCCCCAGCACCGGCCCCTTTTTCTTTGGCGGCCACCGGCTCTATGACGGATCGATCGATTCGAAGGGGGCTGTTCTGACCGACTATATTCGCCTTGAAACCAGCGGGCCTATCGCGCGGCTGCTCATCGACCGGCCGGCAAAGCGCAACGCCATGGACCAGGCTATGTGGGAAGCGGTGCCGGGGCTGGTCGCTTCGGCAATGGCCGACCCCGCAGTCCGTATCCTCCATGTTGGTTCGGCGCATCCCGGACCCTTTTGTGCCGGTGCGGACATCGGCGAGTTTGCCAGTTGCTCGGGCGATGCGGCGTGGCGGACTCGCAACCAGGCGGCGATTCGCGGTACCCAGATTGCATTGGCGCGCGCCCCCAAGCCAACGCTGGCGATCATTGACGGCGATGCAGTCGGGGGCGGCTGCGGCATCGCCATGGCCTGCGATTTGCGTATCGCTTCGCCGCGGGCTCGGTTGGGG
>JAYUUE010000052.1:0-2045 GCA_043754785.1 Polymorphobacter sp.
GCGAGCAGTGCGGCGACCCAGCGGCTTCCTGGCAACTGGTCGCAGACTGTTATCAGCAGGATGACAATGGGCACCCCCAAAAACGCGCCGGGGATGCCCCATAGCAACCCCCAGAAGAACACCGCGAACAGCACGATGAACGGTGACATCGACAAGGCGGCGCCGGCGAGGATGGGTTCGAGATAACTGCCGATGACGAATTGCGCCGCGGTTACGGTGGTGAGGACGAGCAGCGGCGTTTGCCAATTGCCGAACTGCGCCACCGAAAACACCGTCATCAGCGCGACGACGATCAGCGGGCCGATGAACGGCAGGAAGTTGAAGGCGAAGGCGAGGACGCCCCAGGCCAGCGGCTGATCGACGCCGAAAATAAGTACCAGCCCGGCAGTCGCGGCGCCGGTAAGCAAGCTGGCGAGGCTGCGCACGGCCGTGTAGCGGCAAAACTTGGCGATGATGACATGGCCGGTGGCGACGGCATCCCAGTTGGCGGTTTCGCCCTGGATGCGCTGGATGCGGGCGGGGAAGTTTTCACCTTCCTTGAGGCCAAGGATGATGAAGACAAAGGCCAGCATGATGAATCGCGTGACGCCTTGCAGGCTGGCAGCGCCATAGGCCAACGGGCGGGTGATCCAGGCGACGTCGAAACGCTGGGCAAAGACGCCGGGAACGAAGATCTCATGGGCTTCGAGCCACAGGCGCATCCCGGCATAGGTCGCCTGAAAGCGGCCGACGTTGAGGACGACCCAGTGCGCGATTTCGCCGACGCCCCACAGGATGATCAGGATCAATGCGGCGAGCACTGTCAGCGTGACGATGACGGTGGCGAGCAGCGCCAGGCCGCCGGGCATTTGCCGGCGCAGACGCCCTTGCAGCGGCGCGGCGAGGGCGACGATGAACAGCGCGAACGCCACCGGCTCCATGACCGAACGGGCGAGGAACAACGCCGCCAGCACCAGCAGCAGCGCGATGATGATCGGGGAGGCGCTTTTGGTCATGCGGCCGGTGCTACATCGGGCGCGATACGTTCGGCAATATAGGGGAAGAACGGGTTCCACGAGAGCCTGAGCAACGTATCGAGGCTGAGCGCCAGCACGCCGCGCTCACCGCTTTCCGCCAGCGTGCCGAGGCGGATACCGAAATCATCGCCGGCAACGGGGGCGCTGCCATAAAGGCCGTCGCCGGCTGGGAAAGGCATGGCGATATGGCTGAGCGAGTAAATTTGCGGCGGAAACCGGAGAGCCAACGGGCGGGTGACCGCCACGATCGCGCCGGGCGCCGTGGTGGTTTCCACCGCATCGGAAACGGTGTTCGAAGCATTGGTGATGATGGTGACGCGATAGGCGCGGGGGCGGGGCGGCAGCATGGTTGTCAACCGGTTGGCCACCGCCGGGCGCAGCATCGGGCCGAGATCGGCGGCGCGGTTGATATCGAACAGCACCAGCTCGCTGCCATTGGCCGGCAGCTGGTCATACAGGCCGGTGACGACGGCGGGGGTGCTGACGGTGCTGTCGACCAGCGACTGGAAGGTCAACACCGGCGGCAGGTGCTTGATGCTGCCGTCGGCAACGGCGGCGTGGATGGCGGTTTGCAGCGCCGCTGTAAGCGCGAACGACTGGCGCGCGGCGTTGACCGGGAAGCTGTTGTATTTGAATGGGTTATATTCGGGCGCGATGTCGAGCCAGGCCGCCTTGGCAAAGGCCGGGAAAATCGCCGGCCAGCCGGCAACGCCCGAAAAGCGCGCGAATTCGGTCAGCCCGATCATCGGTGACAGCAGGATGATGCGCTGCGCCTGCGGCAGTTTCGGGTCCGCCGCTGCCGCCAGCGCGTAATGCATCGCCAACGCGCCGCCATTGGAATAGCCGACCAGATCGATGGGGCCGGTACCGGCGCGGCGCCTGGCCTCGCGCATCGCCAGCCGCGTGGCAGCGGTCCAGTCCTGCCAATGGGCGTTGGCCAGTGCCGCCGGCGCAGTGCCGTGCGCCGGCATCCGGATGCCCACCGCGGTCCAGCCGCGTTCCTGATAGAGCAGCGCGACATGGCGCAGG
>JAYUUE010000053.1:0-5988 GCA_043754785.1 Polymorphobacter sp.
TCCCCGCGAGAATTTGCTCAAAAATTGCTGGGAGAGCCGGCCGGCGAGAGACGAGGATGGCCACAGCGTTGTTAAGGACCAGCTATAAAATCCCGCAAATTAGCGGCAAAAATCCCACCGAATCCCGCTTGATCCCGGCAACCGCCGGGGCCTGCCGGCTGTTTGGTGCGGCCAAGAAGACTCGAACTTCCACGGCCTTTCGGCCACAACGACCTCAACGTTGCGCGTCTACCAGTTCCGCCATGGCCGCACGACCAATGTCCGGGAAAGCCATCCCGTCCGGTAGAAAGCGGCGGTTAGCACAGGCCTTGTCGCAAGCGCAACAGCCTTGATCGGCGCCGGCTTCAACAGCGTTGCGCGGCCTTGTGCTGTGGTATCGCCGCCATGACGTTGCTGCATATTTTGCAGGTCGACGATTCGAATCGGATATTGGCCTTGAACTTGCTGTTCGGCACCGATCGCACGTTATTACCGCGCACGCTGCAATCGTCGCAGGCGAACACCGAAATCGCTGCTGGATAGGTGACGCGGACATCGTTGTTCTCGATCGCCACACGGGCATAGCCATCGCCCCTCGGCCCGAAGAAGTTGATGCCCCGGGTGTCGCCATCGACGCGATTGCCGCGGATGGTGATGTCGGTGACGCGGCGATTGGTCGGCGTCGTACACAGCTGGATGGCGTCGGGATGGTCGGCATCCTTCCAGGTGCCGTCGGCCTTCGATCCGGTCGGCTTCAAGGGGCAAAATCATCGAACCGGTTGTTTTCGATCAGCACGTTGCTGGTCCCGGCGACGTCCATGCCATCGGACCGCAACCCGGTGAAATTGGCGTTGCGCACGACAAGGTTGCGGCTGTCGGCGACCACCATACCGCGCAGCGATTCGGTGATCCGGGTGCCATCGAAGGTCAGAGTATCGACGCGGCGCACATCGGCACCGTACACATTGGGGCCATGGCCATCGCACCGCCGGGTGCCTGGATGGTGCCGCCGCGCCAGATGATGCCGCTGCTGTCCCAGATGCGCAGGCCCTTGACCAGCGTATCGCCGGCATTGATCTTCACCGGCGGGTCGAAATGCCGGCCCTTGATCTCGATCAGGTCATAGGGCCCTGGCCCCAGCGTCACCGTGCCGCCGGCTTTGAGACCGGGGAGGGCAGCCGCAAGCGCCCGGGCAAGGATAAACATGTCTCAGTTATAGCGCCGCAGCTCGGTCTTGGCGATGGCGGCGCGGTGGACTTCATCGGGACCATCGGCGAGGCGCAGGGTGCGCTGTCCGGCATAGCCCGACGCCAGCCCGAAATCCTGCGAAACGCCGCCGCCGCCATGCGCCTGGATGGCGTGGTCGAAGATCTGGCACGCCATGTTCGGCGCGACGACCTTGATCATGGCAATCTCGTTGGCGGCCGCCTTGTTGCCGACGGTGTCCATCAAATAGGCGGCCTTCAACGTCAGCAGCCGCGACTGCTCGATGGCGATCCGCGAATCGGCGATGCGTTCGTGCCAGATGCTGTGGTCCGAAATCGGCTTGCCGAAGGCGACGCGCGATTTCAGCCGCTTGCACATTTTTTCCAGCGCGCGCTCGGCGGCGCCGATGCTTCTCATGCAATGGTGGATGCGGCCCGGGCCGAGGCGACCTTGCGCGATCTCGAAGCCGCGGCCTTCGCCGAGAATGATGTTCGCCGCCGGCACCCGCACATTGTCGAGCACCACCTCGAAATGGCCATGCGGCGCGTCGTCGAAACCGAAGACCTTCAACGGCCGCACCTTAGTGATGCCGGCGGCATCGAGCGGCACCAGGATCTGGCTTTGCTGGGCGTGGCGTGCGGCACTGCCATCGGTCTTGCCCATCACGATGGCGATGGTGCAGCGCGGATCACCGACGCCGGAGGACCACCATTTGCGGCCGTTGATGACATATTCATCGCCTTGGCGCACGATCGAGGTTTCGATGTTGGTGGCATCCGACGAGGCGACGGCGGGCTCTGTCATCAGGAACGCCGAGCGAATTTCGCCGGCCATCAGCGGCTTCAGCCACGCCTGCTTCTGCGCTTCGGTGCCATAGGTGCGCAGCACTTCCATGTTGCCGGTATCGGGCGCCGAACAGTTGAACACTTCCGACGACCAGCCGGCACGGCCCATCAATTCGGCAAGCGGCGCATATTCAAGGTTGGTCAGGCCGGGGCCCTTCCATTCACCGACATCATGGTCGCAGATGTTGAGGAACAGGTTCCACAGCCCGGCCTTTTTCGCCAGCGGCTTCAATTCCTCGATGACTGGCAGCACTTTCCAGCGCGCGCCCTCATGGGCTTCCTGCTCGTAACGGGCTTCGTTGGGATAGATATGCTCGTCCATGAAAGCGCCGACGCGCTCGATGAGACCTTTGGTCTTGTCGCTGTATTCGAACATCATGGTCGTCGATCTCCTATGGCTTTCGCAAGGCTCAGTGTCACGGCGGGCGAGGCGAGGCCAGCGCTTATTTCACCTCTCCCCGCCGGGGAGAGGTCGAGAGACGGCGCTCTTGCGCCGGCCCGGGAGAGGGGATCTTTCGACGGGAAAGCACCCCTCTCCCGGCTCGGGCAAGCGCCCGAGTCCGACCTCCCCCCGGCGGGGGGAGGTAACGTCAAATCGTCCGCGCGATGACTTCGCGCATGATTTCGCTGGTGCCGCCATAAATCCGCTGCACCCGCGCATCGCGCCACAGCCGCGCGATCGGATACTCGTTCATGTACCCCGCGCCGCCATGGAGTTGCAGCGCTTCGTCGACGACGCGCCCCTGCATTTCGGTGTGCCACAGCTTGGCGGCGCTCGCTTCCGCTGCCGTCAGCTTGCCTGCCAGCAGCCGCTTCAGCCCCCAGTCGATATGCGCCCAACCGACCTGCAACTCGGTTTTCAGCGACGCCAGCGTGAAGCGGGTATTCTGGAAATCGAACACCGTCTTGCCGAATGCCTTCCTGTCCTTGGTGAATTTCACCGCTTCATCGAACGCCCGCTGCGCCCCGGCCTGGGCGCTGATGGCGATGCTCAGGCGCTCTTGGGGGAGCTGGCTCATCAGATAGATGAAGCCCTTGTTCTCCTCGCCTAGGCAATTGGTGATCGGCACCCGCACATCGTTGAAAAACAATTCCGACGTATCGGCGCTGTGCTGCCCGATCTTGTCGAGGTTGCGGCCGCGCGAAAAACCTTCGCGCTCCTGCTCGACCAGGATCAGCGAGGTGCCCTTGGCGCCCTTGTCCGGGTCCGTCTTGGCGACGACGATGATCAGCCCGGCGTTCTGACCATTGGTGATATAGGTCTTGGAGCCCGAAATGACGTAGTGATTGCCGTCACGCTTGGCGGTCGTGCGCACGCCCTGCAAATCGGAGCCGGCGCCCGGCTCGGTCATGGCGATGGCGGTGATCAGCTCACCCGAAATCATCGCCGGCAGATATTTGCGCTTCTGCTCTTCGGAGCCGTACGCGACGATATAATCCGCAACGATATCGGACTGCAGCGTGATCCCCGCCGACGACCCGGCATAGGCGAGTTCCTCGTCGACGACGGCGTTATAGCCGAAATCCAGCCCCAGCCCGCCATACTCCTCGGGAACAGTCGGGCATAACAGCCCATTGTCGCCGCAGGCTCGCCAGAATGCCTTGGAGACGATGCCTTCGGCTTCGAACGTGTCGATATGCGGATAGAGTTCCTTGTCGAACAGCTTTCGCACCGTGTCGCGAAACGCCTCATGGTCGGGGGTATAGGCGCTGCGTTCGCTGGTATCGAGCATGACCGGGCTTTCCATGGCAAGGGCTGACACCCCGCTATCCCAAGTTTTTGCCGGCGCGCACAGCTGTCTTGCAAGAGAGGGTGCTGCGGTGCGACACTGTTTCTCATGCGCATCCTCCCCCTCCTCGCCCTGCTGTTGATTGCATCCCCTGGAGCGGCGGCTGACGACCCGTTTCTGGCGCGAGCCCATGCAGTTTTGAAGCGCCAGCCGATCATCGATGGCCATAACGACTGGGCCGAGCAGCTGCGTGGGCAGTTCGGCGAGAAGTGGTGGAGCGTCGACTTGACCGCTGACAGCCGCAAATTCGCCTCGCCGCTGCAAACCGATATTCCGCGCCTCCACGCCGGCCAGGTCGGCGGGCAATTCTGGTCGGTGTGGGTGCCGGCGAATATCACCGGCCCCGACGCCATCAAGGCGACGCTCGCACAGATCGACATCATTCGCGGCATCGTCCGGCGTTACCCCAAGGACTTCGAACTCGCCGCAACCGCCGCCGACATCCGCCGTATCCAGCGCACCGGCAAGGTCGCCAGCCTGATGGGCGTGGAGGGCGGCAGCCAGATCGACAATAGCCTGACGGCGCTGCGGATGTTCTACGACCTTGGCGTCCGCTACATGACGCTCACCCACGTCCGCCACAACGCCTGGGCGGACAGCGCCAACGAGGCGCCGCGCAAGCAACCGCTGACCGATTTCGGCAAGGCCGTGGTCAACGAAATGAACCGCATCGGCATGCTCGTCGATATCAGCCATGTTTCGCCCGGCACGATGAAGGCGGTGCTGGCCGTTTCGAAGGCGCCGGTGATCTTCTCGCACTCTTCGGCGCGCGCCATCGTCGATCACCCGCGCAACGTCCCCGACGACGTGCTGGAATTGCTCAAGGCCAATGGCGGCGTCGTCATGGTCAACTACGCGCCAGGCTATGTCTCGCGCCCACGCATGGAATGGGAGGCGGCGCGGGCAGGGGTGCGCGCCAGCTTCAACGCGCCGCCCTATTCCGGCCTGTATATCGGCCAGCCCGAGCGCGCTGCCACTGCCATGGCGGACTGGGAAAAGGCCAACCCGATGCCGCCGGTGACGCTTGCCGAAGTCGCCGACCATATCGATCATCTGGCGAAAATCGCCGGCCACGACCATGTCGGCATCGGCAGCGACCTCGATGGCATCGACACGACGCCGACCGGGCTGGAAGGCGTCGAAACCTACCCGGCGCTGATCGCCGAGCTGCTGAAGCGCGGCTGGAGCGAGGCCGATTGCGCCAAGCTGGCGGGCGGCAACATATTGCGCGCGCTGGAGGCGGCGGAAAACGTCGCGGCCGGGCTGAAGGGCGACGTGCCGAGCCCGATGCAGGTGACCGTGACACCGTGACCGGAACCGGCGCGGCGGCGAAAGGTTGATTCCGGGGACCCCATCGGAGACCCGAAATGCATATTCTGATCGTTCTGACTTCGCATGCCGACCTTGGCCATACCGGCAAGAAGACCGGCTTCTGGCTGGAGGAACTCGCTGCACCCTATTACGTCTTCAAGGACGCCGGCGCCGCGATCACCCTTGCGTCACCGCAGGGCGGGCAACCGCCGCTCGATCCGAGCAGCGCCGCGCCAGACGCCCAAACCGATAGCACACGGCGCTTCGATGCCGATGGCGAGGCCAGGGCAGCGCTGGCCCAAACCCACCGGCTGGACGCGGTCGACATCGCCGATTTCGACGCGGTCTTCTATCCCGGTGGCCATGGTCCGCTGTGGGATCTCGCCAATGATGCCACCTCGGCGGCGTTGATCGAAGCCGCGATCGCCGCCGGCAAACCCGTCGCCGCCGTCTGCCATGCCCCCGGCGTGCTGCGCGACGTGAAGGGGGCGGACGGTGCGCCGCTGGTCAAGGGCAAGCGCGTCACCGGCTTCACCAACAGCGAGGAAAAAGCGGTCGGGCTGACAGGCATCGTGCCGTTCCTGGTCGAGGACATGCTCAAGGCCGAAGGCGGCGACTATTCGTCGACCAGCGACTGGGGCGTGCACGTCGTGGAAGACGGACTGCTCATCACCGGCCAGAACCCGGCTTCATCGGAAAAGGCCGCGCAGGTATTGCTCGACAAACTCGGCTGACGTTTCTCCACTCCGGCGCATCCGCACAACAAAATGGCGGCCGGTGTTGACACCGGCCGCCACTGTGTCGTGCCTGCTTGGCGGGTTGCCCTACCATCCAGTCCCTGCGTTCACTCTTGCCTT
>JAYUUE010000054.1:0-2033 GCA_043754785.1 Polymorphobacter sp.
GGCCCGCCGCGCCATACATAGGCACCGCCGCGCCCGAATGCTGTCATCAGCCGCGCGATGCGCCGGGCCAGTGGCGCCCCCAGCGGCCGCGCCGACACCCCGAGCATCGGCGCCAGCAACACGGCGCGGGCAAATTCGTTGTTCTCCCCGGCCAGATGCCGCAACAACAAATGCCCGCCGAGCGAATGGCCAATGCCGAACCACGGCCTCGGCAGCACCGATTGAAACCAGCCGATCACCGTGTCCAGATCGCGCAACCAGACATCGAAATCAGCCGTATGGCCTTTCATCGGCATATCGCCGAGCCGCCCCGAAAGCCCCTGCCCGCGCCAGTCGAACGTCGCCACGCCCCAGCCGGCATCGACCAGATCGTGGAATGTCTCGGCATATTTTTCGAGGAAATCGCCGCGGCCAGTCAGGAACAGGATCGATCTAGGACCCCCTTCGCGGCCCTGCCAGACGGCGCTGCGCAAGTGCCAGCCATCGGCCATCACCCGCGTCTCGATCACCGCCCCGGCCGGCAGCGTCCGCCGCCGCGCCAGCGCCGCGTTCACGCCGCTGTCGCCGTGCCATTGGCCGCAGGCGTCTCCACGCGCCCGCGCAGCTCCCGCGCCGGCAGCCACAACGTAAACCCGAAGGCCACCAGCATCAACAGCAGGCTGACCGGGAACAGCGCCTCGATCGCTTCGGCAAAACTCGCCTGCAAGCCCGCCTCGACCCGCGCCGTCACCGCCGCATCGGCGATCCCGCGTGCGGCCAGCGCATGGGTCAACGCGGCGCCATCCATCGCCAGCGTCTGCGCCTGCGACAGCGAAACAGACTGACCGGCCGGCGCCAGTTCCGGCACCCGTACCGCGAGCCCGCCCGCCAGATGCTGCGTCAACAGAGCACCGAACATCGCCACGCCGATGGTGGCGCCGATCTGCCGGCAAAACTGCGCCGATGCCGTTGCCACCCCCACCCGTTCATGCTTCACAGCGCTTTGAATAGCGAGGGTGAACATCCCCTGCGCCGGCCCCAGCCCGAGGCCAAATGCGAACAGCGTCAGCGACAGCAGCCAGCGCGGCGTCTGCGGCGAGATCGTCATCATGGCTGCACAGGCGATCAGCGCCATTGCCCCGCCGGCGATCAACACCGGCTTGTACATCTTGGTCCGCCGCGCCGTGCGCCCCGCCGCTGTCGAGCCGATCAATATGCCGCCAAGCAGTGGCAACATGGCAAAGCCGCTCTGGCTAGCCGACAGCCCGCGTACCAGTTGCAGATACAGCGGCAGGAACATCGGCACGCCAATATAGCCAAGGTTGACCAGGAACAGCGCGATGTTGGCGCGCGCCACCACCGCGTCGTCGAACAGATCGAGCGGCACGACCGCCCAGCTTTTGCCGCGCGACACCATGATAAACGCTATGAATGCCGCCACCGAAAGCCCCAGCCCGACCAGCACGCGCGGCGACTGCCATCCGTACAGGCCGGCGCTTTGCCCGCCCCAGGTGAGCGCCAGCAACAATGGCACAGTCGCCGCCACGATCAACCCGGCGCCCACCCAGTCGATCCGCGCATCGGCGCCGCGAGAGCCATGCGGCAGCTTGGTCAGCAAGACATACAGCGCAGCCAGGCCCAACGGCAGGTTGACGTAAAAGATGAAGCGCCACCCGCTGACCAAATGCCCCATCACGCTGGTCGTCGCGTGATCGGTCAAAAACCCTCCGACGACCGGCCCCAGCAACCCGGCAAAGCCGAACATTGCCCCGAAATAGCCGGTATATTTGCCGCGCTCGGCTGGCGGCGCGATATCGGCGACCACCGCAAACGCGCCGGTGGTCAGGGCGCCAGCCCCCAGCCCCTGGATGGCGCGACAGGCGATCAACTGGTTCATGCCATCGCCGATCAGCGCGATGCCGCCGAATTCCCCGGCCAGCCCGCACATCATCGATCCAGCCAAGAACATGCACACGCCCCACACCAGAACCGGGCGACGGCCGTAAATATCACCCAGCTTGCCATAAATAGGCACAGTCACGGTCGACGTCAGT
>JAYUUE010000055.1:0-5958 GCA_043754785.1 Polymorphobacter sp.
TGGAAACACGATTGCCAGGTGATGATCGAAGGCCCCGGCCATGTGCCGATGCACAAGATCAAGGTCAATATGACCAAGCAGCTCGAAACCTGCGGCGAAGCGCCATTCTATACGTTGGGACCGCTGACCACCGATATCGCGCCGGGTTATGACCACATCACCAGCGGCATCGGCGCGGCGATGATCGGCTGGTTCGGCTGCGCGATGCTCTGCTATGTCACCCCCAAGGAACACCTCGGGCTGCCCGACCGCGACGATGTGAAAGTCGGCGTCATCACCTACAAGCTTGCCGCCCACGCCGCCGACCTCGCCAAGGGCCATCCGGCGGCACAGCTTCGCGACGACGCTTTATCCCGGGCGCGGTTCGATTTCCGCTGGCGCGACCAGTTCAACCTGTCGCTCGACCCCGAAACCGCGCTCAAATACCATGACGAAACCCTGCCAGCCGAAGGCGCCAAGGTCGCGCATTTCTGTTCAATGTGCGGCCCGAAGTTTTGCAGCATGAAGATCACGCAGGACGTGCGGGATTATGCAGCGAAGCAGAATACCGACACCATGTTGGCGGCCGGAATGGCGGAGAAAAGCGCCGAGTTTCGAGCCAAGGGCGGGGAGATTTACCTACCCGCCGCAGAGTGACCGTGCAGCCGGCGGTCGCAAAGCGTTTGGCGACGGCTGAACCGATGCAATCGGCAACCCCCTGGCGGCGGCAACCGCTGCATTGCGGCGACCGATATGGTCGGATGCCATCACCGAAGCCGATGCCGGGTCGACCAGAACAGGGAGAAAACGGGTGACAAATCCCAGCTTCTATTTTGATTTTGGCAGCCCGAATGCCTTCTTGTGTCACCGCGTGATCCCGGCGATCGAGCAGCGCACCGGGGTGAAATTCACTTATATACCGATCCTGCTCGGTGGCCTCTTTAAACTGACGGGGAACCAGTCGCCAGCGACGGCCTTTGCCGGCATCAAGAACAAGCCCGAGTATGAGGCGCTCGAAATGCGGCGCTTTATCGCGCGTCACAGCATATCCGATTTCAAATTCAATCCGTTTTTTCCGATCAACACACTGCAATTGATGCGCGGCGCCGTTGCGGCACAGCAGGTCGGTGCGTTCGAAGTCTATGTGACGGCTGTTCTGGATGCCATGTGGACACAAGGACTCGATATGGGCCAGCCCGAGGTCGTGACTGGCGTGCTGGCCACCGCCGGGCTTCCGGTCGCACAGATTCTTGCACGTTCGCAGTCGCCCGACATCAAGCAGCGCCTGCTCGACAATACGCAGGCGGCGTTCGCGAAGGGCGCGTTTGGCATTCCGACGTTTCTGGTCGGTGACGAGCTGTATTTCGGAAAGGACCGGCTGCGCGACGTTGAAGCGGCAATCGGCGGCGATCCGGCCGAAGAGGCAGATCGTTAAGCCGCCGACAAGGCCGCGGTTGTCACTTTCTACGCTCGGGCGCTCAACCAGCGCGACATCGAAGCCGCGATCATACTCTGTCGCCCGCGAACCGCGATCATGACGGCCATGCACACGCCGCCTTGCACCCTGGATGGGGTTTCCTGCGTATCTGCAATGCGGTGCGCGTCGCCCGCATGACGAGGGCGGAACGATTTGCAGACGGGCCGGGTTTTGCTGTTTCCGGCGCTGGCGGCGGCGCATCTGGTTTTGCTGCTGCTGTTGTTGCAGCCGCCGCTCCATAAATCAGCGCCGGCGGCCATCCCGGTGCTGACGGTTATCGCCTTACCAGAACCGCCGGTGCTCGCCGAGGCGGTGCCGCCGCCGATCACCACCGAAATCGTTGCCGAAGCCGCCATGCCGGATTTCACGATCAGTGCGGATTTGCCCGTTGTCGGATCGAGCCCTTGTGCCATCGCTGACGATATTCAGACGGCATTGGCCGAAAGTCCCGCGGTCGCCAGCGCCGTCGACCGGATTCCTGCAACCGCGCGTTCCGTCTCCAACGCGCTGTTGCTGTGGGACGGGGGTTGGGCAATGGCCGGCACGATCGGCGGGCCGATGGCGCTGGATCCGATCCGCGCCGTTGTTCAGGCGCAAATTCGCGCCGCACCCGCTGTGTGCCAGCAGGAAGACATCACCGGTCCGCGGCTGATGCTGGTGCAACGCGCGGCGGGTGCCGTCGTGCTGGCAATAGGCTCCGGCATCTGGCGGTGGGAGCAGTTGCTTCGATAATTTGTTTCGGCAGCGCGAAAAGTTATTCTCGGCAATTCGGGTTGGCGCAAATAGTCGTGCAACCATCGCGGCGATGCTTCGTATCTCAATCCGAGATGTGAAGTCACGTCGGGGCAGCAAACAATATCGCGTTTTGTTAGTAGCGAACGATAGTAAAGGGAGCAGTACATGTCATTGAAGCGCACCATATTGGGATCGACGGCGATTTTCGCGTCGGTTCTTGCCATCGGTTCCCCGGCCATGAGTTCCAGCCACCGTGAAGCGCCGAACATCACCAAGATTCCAAAGGTCGACAACACGGACGTCTATGCGTTCCGCAGCTACGAACCCGGCCGTGATGCCTACACGACGATCATCGCCAATTTTCAGCCCGGCGAAAACCCCGGTGACGGTCCGAATTATTACACGATGGACCCCGACGCGCTTTATGAAATTCACATCGATAACAGTGGCGACGCTGTCGAAGACCTGACCTATCAGTTCAAGTTCAGCAATGTGCTCAAGGGCGACAAGGGCAAGACCATCACTGTGGGCGGTAAGGATCTGCCGATAGCCTTGCGTTCGATCGGGCCGGTCGCTGCACCCGGTGACGCCAATCTAGGCGAAGATGAAAATTATACAGTGACATTGGTCACTGGCGATCGCCGCACCGGCGTGCGTACCGCCGTTGCCAATGCGGCCGGCGGCAACAGCTTTGTCAAGCCGCTCGACAATGCCGGCAACAAGACCATTCCCGGTGGTTACGAAACCTATGCGCGCAAGTTCATGTACAACATCACCATTCCAGGCTGCGCGACGCCGGGGCGGGTGTTCGCTGGCCAGCGCGCCGAATATTTCGCCGTCAATCTGGGGCCGGTCTTCGATCTAGTGAACCTCGTACCGATCGAGGGTGACAATGATCCGGTGTATGGCAATGGTTCGCCATTTCCGGGCGGAATCACCCAAAGTCAGGACAATCAGGAACTTATCGGCAAGAAGAATGTCACGTCGATTGCCATCGAAGTGCCGACCGCTTGCCTGACCGGCGCCGGCAATGGCGTCGTCGGCGTTTGGAGCACTGCCAGCCTGCCGCAGGCGCGGCTGTTGCGCACGGCGCCGACTTTCGGGTCGCCGGCGTTGCAGGGCGGTTCGTATGTCCAGGTGTCACGCCTCGGCATGCCGCTGGTCAACGAGGTCGTCATCGGGTTGCCGCAAAAGGATCTGTTCAACGCTGTCAAGCCAACGGCCGACGGCGCGCTGGCGGATTATGTGACGAACCCGACCTTCCCGGCGATCCTCGATGCGCTGTTCCGCGCGCCGGTCAATTCGACGCTCGGCACCAGCTTTGCCAATCTGGCGCCGACAAACTTTCCGCGCAACGATCTGGTCGCTACATTTCTGACCGGGTTCAAGGGTGTCAACCAGCTCAAGCAAGTCACCGCGTCTGAAATGCTGCGGTTGAATACGGCGCTGCCGGTCACGCCGCAGGCCAACCAAAAGGCGCTGGGCGTGGTTGCCAATGATCTGGCCGGCTTCCCGAACGGCCGCCGCCCGGGCGATGATGTCGTCGACATCGTGCTGCGCGTGGCGATGGGACGGCTGTGCTACCCCATCCCTGTTGGCGGTGTGCAGACCGACCTGGGCCTGTGCAAGCCCGCCGACGCGCCGACGGGCCAGGTGGCGTTCACCGATGGTGCGCCGAGCAACGCGGCCAACATCCAGAACGTCTTCCCCTATCTGAACCCGCCCCTGCGCGGCGCGCCGCGTCCGCAGACCGCACCTTGATCGGCTGAAAGGAGGATGATTATGACCAAGTTGATGAAGAATGCAGCGTTGCTGGCGCTGCTCGCCGGCGGACTTGCCGCCTGCGGCAGCAATAACACCGCACCGACACCCGGCCCGGTGGTGACGCCGCCGACGGCGAAGGTGGAAGATGGCTTTGGCGCGAACTTTGCCACTGCCTATCGCGCCGATCCCAATACCGACGCCAAGGACCCGGTGGCGGGGGATATCATCCCGCTCGACCTTACCAAGGATGCCGTGCAGATCTGAGGCCCCCCTTCAGAAATGCTGGACCACCTCCCCGGGATCGCTTGCAGCGGTCCCGGTTTTTTTGCAGGCTGTTACGTGCCAACAGTACGTGGGCGCTCGTAACCAAAGCTCAAACTCGAAAATATCGTCTCGAAATCCGCATTGGGATTGCCGCTGATCGGTTTTGTCCAGATAACGTTTAATTGCCAGCGCCCGCGCAAGGGGACAGCAAACGCCGCGCGACCACCTGCATCGCTGAGATGTTGGGCGATTGGTTCGGCATCGAAATCGAGATTGTTGAGTTTTACCGATGCACCCGAGAGAGGTCGACCTTCGTATAGTATCACGACCGGCAATGTTTCACCCGGCTTCAGATCATAGGGGTTCTTTTGCGGCACGATTTCCAGTTTCAACCCGGCCGGCCGTGTGACGTGCGGCTGGCCCGCGGTGGTGCTGCCGACCTGGATAAGCGTCTTGGCGCGGCGGCTGTACAATTCTCGCCCGTCGGCATCACTCTGGCCGGTGGCAGCACGGCGCGCGATAGCCGGCGTCAGGCCTTCGACCTTGAGGTAGTCGTTGAAACGAATGGCCGGCAGCGTGCTGATCGCCGGGCGGCTCTCCATCACGATCACATGGGTACCGGAAGTCGTCAGAGCCAGCGTGCCATCGTCATCACCGCTGTCGGTGTGGAGAACGGCGCGCCGATCGCTGCTGCCGGTGGTCCCGATATCGGCAAAGCGCAGCACCCGAGCGGTCTCCACGCCCCAACGCTGCCGAAACTTGCCGTGTCCGACCAGCAGGGTGAACGGCACCGGTTCACCAACGCTCGCGGCAAAGCGCGCCGGCTGAATCCAGAAGTCATGCGCTGCGGCCGGGACGCCGCCCAGAATGACCAGTGGTATCAAAATTTTGGCTTGCATTCGCATGTCCCTTTCAACGGGCGCCGGCGGCGCTCCCACGCGTTATACGCATGGGCAGCGATTTCGGTGCTGATGCTGGCGTCGCCCGCCGCTGCCCATTCGGGTACCGGCCTGCCCGGCGGCGCGGTCGCGGGCTTCCTGCATCCGTTCAGCGGCTTTGACCATATGCTGGCGATGCTTTCGGTCGGGCTGTGGGGGGCATTTCTCGGCCGGCCGCTGATCGTGCTGTTGCCGGTGATTTTTCCGGCGGTCATGGCAGTCGGCGGTGCGCTGGGCATCATCGGCGTGCCGCTGCCCCCGGTCGAAATCGGCATCGCGTTATCGGTGCTGGTGCTGGGCGCGATGATCGCCGGCGCGGTGCGCGCGCCAGTGTGGCTGGCATGCACATTGGTGGCGATATTCGCCGTTTTCCACGGTTATGCCCATGGCAAGGAACTGCCGTCCGCCGCCGACCCGATCGGCTATAGCTTGGGCTTTGTGCTTGCCACCGGGATGTTGCACGTCGCCGGTATCGGCGTCGGCTTGCTCAATGATCGCCCCGGCGGGGTGATCGTCACACGCAGCGCCGGCGCAATCATCGCCGCGTGCGGCGTCTGGTTCATGGCTCAGGCACTTGGAAAATCGCTGTGAGGGGCGGCTTCTGGCCGCCGGCGCTGCTGTGCGCGGCGCTGGCGTTCGCATTGGCCTTTGCCCCGGCGCGGGTGCGCGTGCCAGCACTGGTAGTTCTGGTGGTAACGGCGATCTTGATCAACCGCGTGGCTTTTCCGCCGGCTTGGCACGAGCTGATCTTTGCCGGCTGCTGGATCAGCGTTGCCCTTACGGCGCTGGCAGTGCATTTTA
>JAYUUE010000056.1:0-5955 GCA_043754785.1 Polymorphobacter sp.
CCATCTTGTCGAGCCGCGTCCGCGAAACCCCCGGCCGGTCGGATTCGATCAGCATCAGCGAAATCCCGCCCATGCCGGCGCCGCCGGTCCGCACCGCCACCGTCATGTAATCCGCGCGCATCCCCGAGGTTATGAACATCTTGGAACCGTTGACGATATATTTGTTGCCGGTCAGCACCGCCTTGGTCCGCAGCTGCGCCACGTCCGAGCCCCCGGAGGGCTCGGTAATCGCCAGCGCGATGATCTTGTCGCCGGCCAGCACCTCGGGCGCGATGCGGCGCTTCATCTCGTCACTACCCATCGCCAGGATCGGCGGCAGCCCGATACCATGCGTCATCAGCGATGCTCCCAACCCGCCCGCGCCGGCCGCCGCCATTTCCTCGGACTGGGTCAGCGAGTGGAAGATATCGAAGCCCTCCGAATGCCCGCCGAACTCCTCGGGATAGTTCAGCCCCAAAATCCCCGCTTCGGCGGCTTTCTTGTGCAATGATCGCGGCAGTTCCCCCTCCGCCTCCCAGCGGTCGATGTTGGGCAGCACCTCCTGCGCCATAAAGCGCCGCACGCTTTGCGCCACCGCCTCATGACTTTCGTCATAATAAGGCGAGCGGCCCCGCCATTCTTCAAACTGTGTGGCCATGACGGTTGGTCCTGAATCCGCTGCTGGTATCTGCCAACATGCCCCGCCAGAACGATACGCAACACCCTTTCAATGATCAGGACCGCCCATGCGCCGCCTCGCATTCGTACTATTGCTCGGCGCCGCTCCACCCAGCCTCGCCGCAACCCCGTTCGAGCCTGCCGATCTTTACCGTATTTCGATGGTCACCGACCCCAAGGTCGCACCCGATGGCAACCGCAACGTCTTCACGAAGGCTGCGTTCGACATCCAGACCGAGAGCCGCACCGCTGAACTTTGAGTCGCCACACTGTCCGGTACCAAGGTCGATCAACGCATCCTCGTCCCTGCTGCAGCCAAGGCGAGCAGCGTTGAATGGTCCCCCGATGGAGAAGGCCCCGCCGCCCCAGCTTGCGCCTGTCGGCGCAAAGCAGAGGCTATGCGCTCGCGGCGCTGCGCTTCAAACGCGCGGCATAACCCTTGCGAAACTTCGCCAGCTTCGGCGCCACAACTGCGGCACAATAGCCGTTCGCAGTGCCATTCCGCTCAAAATAGCGTTGGTGATAGGCCTCGGCCGGATACCAGGGCGCATCGGCTTCGATGCTGGTGACGATCGGCGCGTCCCAAACCGGCTGGTTGCGCAAAATCGCCGCTTCCGCTTCGGCAAGCTGCGCCGAATCGGTGGGGAAAATCGCTGAACGATATTGCGAGCCTGCATCCGCCCCCTGCCGGTTCAAGGTCGTCGGATCATGCGTATGAAAAAAGATGTCGAAAAGCTCGGCCAGCGCCACCTGCGCCGGGTCAAATACAATGCGCACCGCCTCGGCGTGGCCCGTCGTGCCGGAACACACCTGCTCATAGGTCGGTGCTTCGACGCGGCCGCCGATATAGCCCGAAACAGCGCTTTCGACGCCGCGCAATTCGTTGAACACCGCTTCGGTGCACCAGAAGCACCCGCCGGCAAGCGTTACGACCGCCAATTCGCTCATTCCTGATCTCCTCCAACCTGTGGAGCCGATCTAAGGCTTGCACCGCGGCTTTGTAAGGGCGTCGAGCGCGAGCCGGCTTTTTGCCACATGTCGCATCGCTGCCGCAATAATTCCGGATTGCTTACTATCAGGCAGTCACACTGCCAGAAAAATGTTATCCACGTGGTGCGAATTGGGAGATATGCGATTTTGATGGCAATTTCCCGGCTTTTGCGGTCGCACGATGCCGTTTGCTGACCCTTCAATTCAGACTCTGATCGACTGGCGCCGCGATGAATCCCTATGAGGCAAATTTCGGCAATACCATCGCCCGGCTTGGTGCGTGGGGCCGCGGGATGTTGCGACGTTATCGCCGGCCATTGTTCGCCATCGTCGCCGCAACCGCGACCATGGCTATCGGCGTCAGCGCCGCGCGCGCGCCTTTCCAGGCGCTGGTGCAGGCGCCTGTCGAAACGGCCGCGCGGTACGCCATTCTCGGCGCTTTCCAGCCCGCCCCGCCGCTGCTACCCCTATGCTAACAAGGTCGTACAGGCCGTTGCCGTGGGGATGCAGGATGACCGACCTCGAAACGCCGCAAACCACGCCTTACCTCGCCGCTACGAACCATGACGACATGCCGCCCGTTGGCGGGGCCTATGCCAAATATGTCCTCGGCATCCTCGTCCTCGTCTACGCCGTCAACTTCATCGACCGGCAGATCCTGGCCATCCTGGCTGAAGACATCAAGCATGACCTTGGTCTGTCCGACGCCGATCTCGGCTTTCTCTACGGCACCGCCTTCGCGGTGTTCTACGCGCTGTTCGGTATCCCGCTCGGCCGGCTCGCGGACAATTGGGTGCGCACCCGGCTGCTCAGCATCGGGTTGTTCGTCTGGTCGGGGATGACGGCTCTCTCGGGCCTGTCGAGCAACTTCACCCAGCTCAGCTTGGCCCGCGTCGGCGTCGGCATCGGCGAGGCTTCGGCGTCGCCGTCGGCCTTCTCGATGCTGTCAGACTGGTTCCCGCGTGAACGCCGCGCCACCGCGCTCGCTATCTATTCGTCAGGGCTTTATCTCGGTGGCGGCGTATCGCTGCTCATCGGCGCCACCGTGGTCAAGGCGTGGAATGCCGCTTATCCGCCCACGGCGCACCTCGGCGCCGCAGCAATTTCCACAGCACCCTTCGGCCTGCACGGCTGGCAGGCGGCCCTGCTCGCCGTCGGCCTGCCGGGGCTGTTGCTGTCGCTGTGGATCTCGACCCTCAAGGAACCGATCCGCGGCCGGGCCGAAGGGCTTCCCGAGCCAGCAAAAATCACCGATGTGGGCAGCCGCTTGTGGACCGACGTGTCGAGCGTCATCCCGCCGCTGACCTTCTTCCACCTGGCGCCGTTCGGCCGCCGTGTCCTCGGCACCAATATCGCGGTCGCTTTCGCGTTCGCACTCCTGGCCGCGCTGCTTATCCGCATCACTGGCGACATCCCGCAATGGGTGGCGATCTGCACCGGCGCCTATGCCGTCACCAGCTGGTCGCAATCGCTCAAGCAACGCGACCGCCCGACCTATGCGCTGATCTGGGGCACGCCGGCGTTCGTGCTGGCGCTGATCGGCTTCGGTTCGATCGCGTTCGTCGGTTATTCAGTCGCTTTCTGGGCGGCGCCCTATGCGATTCGGACATTTGTGGTGCCGATGCTGGCGGCCGGCGACGCGCTGCCCTGGTATGCCAGCACGCAGATGGTGGCGCTGATTCTCGGCGGCTGGGGGGCGGCCGGCGGCTTTTTGGGCGTGGTGACCGGCGGCTTCCTGTCAGACTGGTTCAAGCGGCGCCATCCTTCGGGCCGGATCATCGTCGGTTCGCTGGCGGTGCTGGTGCCGGCGCCGTTCATATGGCTGATGTACACCACCGACAGCCTGGGCCTATTCCTGATCTACAACATCCCGTTGGCCTTCGGCAGCATGTATGTCGGCATCGCCGCCGCGACCACGCAGGACCTGGTGTTGCCGCGGATGCGCGGCGCCGCTACCGCTACCTACTTTATCGGCACCACGCTGATCGGTCTGGGCCTCGGGCCCTATTTCACCGGCGCCGTATCGAAAATCACCGGCAGCCTCGCCACCGGGGTGCTGTCACTGCTGCTGATGGCGCCGGTTACGCTGACTTGCCTCATTCTCGTTTACCGCAAACTGCCTGGCGCCGAGGCGACACGCATCGAACGGGCCCGCGCCGCCGGCGAACCAATTTAGGGATAAGCCTGATGAAAATCCAAGATCTATTCTCCGTTGCCGGCAAGACCGTAGTCATCACCGGCGGCAGTCGCGGCATCGGCGAGATGATCGCCCGGGCGTATGTGGATAATGGCGCCACCGTCATCCTGACCAGCCGCAAGGCCAGCGATGTCGAAGGCCTGGCGGCACAACTCGGGCCGGCGGCTCACGCAATCCCCGCCGACCTGTCGCAGATGGCCGAAATCGAGCGGTTTGCCGCCGAAGTCGAAAAGCTGACACCGAAGGTCGACATCATGTTCAACAACGCCGGCGCGTCCTGGGGGGCCACGTTCGACAGCTTTCCCGAATCTGCCTGGGACAAGGTCATGGATATCAACGTCAAATCGGTGTTTTTCCTGACCCAGCGGCTGATCAAGCTGCTCGAAGCCGCTGCCACCCCCGATGATTTTGCCCGCGTCATCAACATCGGCTCGATCGATGGCATCCACGTCTCGACCATCGAAACCTACAGCTATGCCGCGTCAAAGGCCGCCGTTCTCCATCTGACCCGGATGATGGCGAAAAACCTCGCCGGCCGCTACATCGCCGTCAACGCCATCGCTCCGGGCTATTTCCCCTCGAAAATGACTGCGGCCATCGGCGACGACCTCGCCGCCGAATCACTTGCTGCAACGCCGATGCACCGGAGGGGAAATGCCAGCGACATGGCCGGGGTGGCGCTGTTCCTCGGCAGCCGCGCTTCGGCCTATATGTGCGGCAGCGTCGTTACCGTCGATGGCGGCTACGCAACAACGGTCTGATATCCGGTTCAAGACGCATTTTGCACCAGATTGCCCGATTTTGGGGCAGGCGCTGGTCCCGGCAGATGCGAATACGCGCGATTTGCGGGGTTTTTCCTGCGTTTTTGCGTTAGGACAGAATTGGCACGGATGTTGCTTCTACAAACTCAAAGTGGTGGGGTACGCGGTGAAAAAGATCGAAGCGGTGATTAAGCCCTTCAAGCTCGATGAAGTGAAGGAGGCGCTGCACGAAGTCGGCGTCTCGGGGATCACTGTCACCGAGGCCAAGGGCTTCGGCCGGCAAAAAGGCCATACCGAACTCTATCGCGGCGCCGAATATGTCGTCGATTTCCTGCCCAAGGTGCGATTGGAAATCGTCGTCGATGATGATCAGGTCGACCGTGTGGTCGAAGCCATTGCCAATGCCGCACGCACCGGCCGCATCGGCGACGGCAAGATCTTCGTCTCCCCGATCGAAAGCGCCGTCCGCATCCGCACCGGCGAACGCGATTCCGACGCGATCTGAGTGTTTATTGTTCAACGCCGAAGATAGGGACTGATTTTCAATGGCCAAAAAAGTCGCCGCCATTCTCGATATGATCAAGGAGAAGGAGATCGAGTGGATCGATCTGCGCTTCACCGATCCCAAGGGCAAATGGCACCATCTCACGATGGTTTCGAGCGTCGTCGATGAAGACATGCTGACCGACGGTTTTATGTTCGACGGCTCGTCGATCGACGGCTGGAAGGCCATCAACGAATCCGACATGATCCTCATGCCCGACTTCGATGCCGTCTATGTCGATCCGTTCTCGGCGACCCCGATGCTGATCCTGGTCTGCGACATCATCGAGCCATCGACCGGCCAGCTTTACGCCCGCGACCCGCGCTCGACCGCCAAGCGCGGTGAAGCCTATCTCAAGTCCACTGGAATCGGCGACACGATCTATATCGGGCCGGAAGCCGAATTTTTCGTCTTCGACGATGTGCGCTTTGGCCTTGGTTACGGAGAAGGCTTTTTCCACCTCGACGACATCGAGCTGCCCGGCAACAGCGGCAAGGTGTACGAAACCGGCAACATGGGCCACCGTCCGCGCGTCAAGGGCGGCTATTTCCCTGTCGCCCCGATCGACAGCGCCGTCGATCTGCGCGGTGAAATGGTCGCCACCATGATCGAAATGGGCCTGCCGTGCGACAAGCACCACCACGAAGTCGCCGCCGCCCAACACGAGCTGGGCCTGACTTATGGCACCATGGTCACCACCGCCGATCGCATGCAGGTCTATAAATATGTCGTCCACCAGGTCGCCCATGCCTATGGCAAGACCGCGACCTTCATGCCCAAGCCGATCAAGGACGATAACGGCAGCG
>JAYUUE010000057.1:0-5937 GCA_043754785.1 Polymorphobacter sp.
CAAGTCGATCCGGTAGTGCCGCGTGAAGCAATCTTCAACGCCGACTACGCCTATTTTTCGTCGTTCTCGGCAAGCTGGCTTGACCATTGCCAGCGCTATGCAACCGCTATGACGGCGCGTTTCGGGCTGGGCGCCGCAAGCCAGGTTGTCGAAATCGCCAGCAACGATGGCTATATGTTGCAATATTTCGTGGCGCGCGGCGTGCCTGTTCTGGGCATCGAGCCGAGTTCCAATACGGCGGCGGTGGCGATCGCGCGCGGCATCCCGACCGAAACCACATTCTTCGGGTTGGAAACTGCGCGCGACCTCAGCGCGCGCGGCCTGCGAGCTGACCTGCTGGCTGCCAAGAACGTCATGGCGCATGTTCCCGATATCAATGATTTTGTCGCCGGGGTCGCCGAGCTGTTGAAGCCGGAAGGGGTCTTCACCGTCGAATTTCCGCACCTTTTGAGGACCATCGAAGGTGTGCAGTTCGATACCATCTATCACGAGCACTTTACCTATCTGTCGCTGCTCGCCGTTGAAGTCATTTTTGCCCGGCATGGCCTTCGTGTCTTTGATGTCGAACAATTGCCGACCCATGGCGGCTCGTTGCGCATTCTCGCCTGCCGAAGCAGCGCCGCGCACACGCAGACGCCGACTGTGGCCGCAGTGCGCGGCGAGGAAATTGCCGCAGGCCTGGATGGCCCGGCAGGGTACGCCGGGTTCGACGCCAAGGTGCGGGCGGTGCGGGACGGCCTTCTGGCGTTTCTGGCCACCGCACGCGCCGAAGGCAAGTCGGTGGTCGGCTATGGCGCCGCGGCCAAGGGCAACACGCTGTTGAACTATTGCGGGATCGATACGGCGCAGGTCGGCATGATCGCCGACCTGAGCCCGGCCAAACAGGGCCGACTGGCCCCGGGCAGCCGGATTCCGATCGTGAAACCCGAAGCGATGCTCGCCACCCGCCCGGATTATGTGCTGATCCTGCCATGGAACCTGCGCCGCGAAATCACCGCACAATTGGCGGGGATCAGAGCATGGGGCGGCGGTTTCGTGACAGCCGTTCCGTCAATCGTGGTTGACTGACTTGCGCTTCGTGCCCACCCCAGTAGCCGGCGCCTTTATCGTCGAGGCGCAAACCGCCGTCGATGATCGTGGGGGGTTTGCCCGGTTGTTCTGCACCGAAGCGTTTCAGGCGGTCGGCGTCGATTTTGCACCTTTGCAGACCAACATTTCGCATAACCCGGCATTGGGCACGCTGCGCGGCCTGCACTTTCAGCGGGTGCCACACGGCGAGGCAAAGCTGGTCCAATGCGTGCGCGGCCGAATCTTCGATGTGGCTGTCGACCTGCGCCCCGAATCGCCCACGTTTCGGGTGGCGGCGTCGGCGGAACTGGCGGCAGGACGCAACACCACATTCTATATTCCGTCCGGCTGCGCGCACGGCTTTTTGACGCTGGAAGATAACAGCGACGTCTTCTATTGTATGGGATCGCCCTATGTCGCCGGCAGCGGCAGCGGCTTACGCTGGGACGATCCGGCATTCGGCATCACATGGCCAGCGGCACCGCAGATTATATCAGACCGTGATGCGGGTTATCCGGATTTCAGCGCGTGAAGCGCATCATCGTCACCGGCGCCAGCGGCTTCATCGGGCGCGAAACCATCGCACCATTGCTGGCGCGCGGCTTCGAAATTCATACTGTCGGCCGGTCATCGGCCGCGCATCCCGAATGCCACAACTACCAGTGCGACGTGCTGGCGGGCGATTTCGGCACGCTGCTTGAAACGATCGCGCCGTCGCATCTGCTCCACCTTGCCTGGTATGCGGTGCCCGGCAAATTTTGGACGGCGCCCGACAATCTCGATTGGCTGGCGGCGTCGTTGCGGCTGGTGCGAGCCTTTGCACGTGCAGGCGGGCGGCGCGTGGTCGTTGCTGGCAGCTGCGCGGAATATGATTGGTCGGTGCCGCTGCTCGACGATCGAGCCACAGCTTTGCAGCCGGCAACGCTTTACGGAACCGCCAAGTTGGCCTTGTTCCATACATTGCAGGCGGCGGCCCCGGCGCTTGGCATCGAGGTCGGTTGGGGGCGGGTATTCTTCCCGTTCGGGCCCCGTGAACACAGCGGCCGGCTGGTGAGCGATGTCATCGATTGTATAGCGGCGGGACGGCGCGTGCCGTGCAGCGATGGGCTGCAACAACGGGATTTCATGCATGTCGAAGACGTCGCCGCGGCCTTTGCAGCGCTTGCCGACAGCCGTGTGACCGGCGCAGTGAACATTGCATCGGGAACGGCCATCGCGGTGCGCACGCTGGTGTCTGCGGCGGCGGCGCTGACGGGCGATGCCGGGCTGATCGACTGGGGCGCGCGTTCGCGCCAGCCGAATGAACCCGAGACGATGGCGGCCACGGTCAGCCGCCTGCATGACGAGGTGGGTTTCCGCGCCCGCTGGACCCTTCAGGATGCGATTGCCGATACTGTCGCGCGCCGGATGGCGGCATGATGCACGGGTCACCTTTCAACGCCTGCCCGCTGTGCGGCGCGGCCGAATTGCATGTCAGCGTGATCCGCCCGCATCTGCCAGTTTTCCAGAATGTGGTCTACCCGACCCGCGATCTGGCGATGGACGCCCCGTCCGCGCGGCTCGCACTCGGAACATGCAGCAGCTGTGGGTTCAGCTACAATGCGGCGTTCGATTCCAGCCAAGTCACTTATGATGTCAATTATGACAATCATGTCGAATCGGCGGTATTTCGAGCATATTATCACGAAGTGGCACGCATGTTGATCAATAGGTTCCGCCTGATCGACGGCACGGTCTACGACATTGGCTGCGGCAAGGGTGAATTTTTGCGGATCCTGTGTGCGCTGGCGCCAGGCCTGCGCGGCATCGGCATCGATCCGAGCTGCACGCCGTGTATCGAGGGCAATTTCGAACTTCGCCGCGCCACCTTTGAAACGTCGGATATCGTCGGCGACGCGCGGCTTGTCATCCTGCGCCACGTACTTGAGCACATCGACCAGCCGGCGATTTTTCTTGCTGGCCTGCGCACGGCTATGCCCGACGCGCCTTTGTATGTGGAAGTTCCCGATCTCGACTGGATCCTCGAAAACCGGGCCTTTTGGGACTTCTGCTACGAACACTGCAATTATTTCACCCCCGGAACGCTGGCCTCGGCGATGCACGGCGCGGGCTTTCAGGTCAGTGCGCAGGCGCCGGCTTTTGGTGGCCAATATCAGTGGATCGTCGGCCTGCCCGCAGGCCCGGCCGACACACCGCACCGCGATGGCAGCGCCGCCATTGCAAAGGCCAAGGCCTATGCAGCCCATGAAGCCGCAGCCATCGCCGCGTTGAAGGATCTGGCCGACCGGAATGGCGGGATCGCGGTTTGGGGCATGGCGACCAAGGGTGTGTTGCTGTCGATCCTGCTCGGCGCGCACCGCGTTATCGGCGGCATCGACATGAATGCCGGTAAACAGGGCCATTTCGCCGCCGGCAGCGGCGTCGCCATCAACGCTCCCGAATGGCTGCACACTGTGCCTGCCGGAACACAGGTGCTGGTGATGAACCCGAACTATCTTGCCGAAATCCAGCGATCGGTCGCGGCGATCCGCAGCGATCTGCACGTCGTTTCGGTGTGACAATTTGCAGTCTTTGGGCGCTTCGCCTAACCGTGACCGCGCAGCAGTAAAGAAGACCGTCCGCGAATGAAAATCAGCTTCGATACCGACTCACAGACCTGCACCGTTGACCGTGACGGCACGACGACCAGCCACGCGCTGTTTTCAAAGGCAGCGTTCGCCGAGCTCGCCGACCTGTGGGTACGGCTGGGCTGGGTGCAGAAATATTCCTATGGCTTCAGCTGGTTGGGGCGGCCGATCATTCAGTTGCCCGACGACATGCTGCGCATCCAGGAGGCGATATGGCAGGTGCGCCCCGATGTGATCGTGGAAACCGGTATCGCACATGGCGGCTCGCTGATTTTCTATTCGAGCGTCATGGAAATGATGGGCCACGGCCGGGTGATCGGCATCGATATCGACATCCGCGCGCACAACCGCACGGAAATCGAGGCGCATCCGATGGCAAAGCGGATCACGATGATCGAAGGCAGCTCGATTGCCGACGAAACCGTGGCTGCCGTCAAGGCGCTGATCAAGCCCGGTGAAACGGTGATGCTGATCCTCGATTCGAACCATGCGCGCGATCATGTGGCGGCTGAACTTGCAGCCTATGCCGGTCTGGTCACATCGGGCTCCTACATCCTGTCGCAGGACGGGGTGATGCAACTCGTGGCCGGCATGCCGCGTACCCAGGACGATTGGATCACGGACAATCCGATCCCCGCGGTCGAAGCGTTTCTGGCGGCCAATGCCGATTTTGAAGTCGCGCTGCCGCCGCGACCCTTCGACGAGACGCTGGGGACGCCCGAGTGCAGCCATCATCCGGTCGGGTGGCTGCGGCGACGGACATAATCCGCGATGCCCGAACGCGACGACTCGTTGCCGTTACTTACAGGGCCGGGCCTGAGCATTGGCATGCCGGTCTACAATGGCGGCGCAACAATGCGGACCGCGATCGATTCGTTGCTGGCGCAGGATTTCGGCGATTTCGAGCTGATCATCGCCGACAATGCCTCGACCGACGAGACGCCGGATATCGCCCGCCGTTACGCCGCCGCCGATAGCCGTATCCGCTATATTCGCCATGCAGAGAACTGTGGCGCCTTTGCCAATTATGCCTATGTTCTCGACGTGGCCCGCGCCGACTTTTTCATGTGGGCGGCGGCCGATGATATCTGGTCGCGCGACTTCGCGCGGCTCAACGTTGGGTTTCTGCGCGGCCACCCAAGCTATGTTTCCTCGATTTCGCCGGTGCGCTTTGAAGGGCAGGCCGGCGATCCGGGGTTCATGGGCGATGGCGTTCTCATGGCAGCCACGCTCGGCGACCGGGTCTGCCGGTTCCTGTCCCTGTGGCATGGCAACAGCGTCTTTTATTCTGTGTTTCGCCGCCGCATCCTCGCCGACAGTCTGTCGCCGGTCGGACACTATTTGGGCTTTGACTGGACCGTCATGTTGCGGGCGACGCGCAGCGGGCCTTCGATGCGGCTAACCAGCGGCGAAATTGTCCGCGGTGCGCGCGGCATCAGCAGCAGCGGGACAATCTTCCGGGCGTCGCGGTCACGCACCCTCCACTGGGCATTGCCGTTCGTCGATATGAGCTGGCAGGCGTTGCTCACCGTGCGAGGTGAAACCTGGCGGGCTCGGGCGATCGTCGCCTTGGCGCTGGCGAGGCTCAACTTCGCCGCCGCGCGGGCGCAGTTGGGCTATGAACGACGGGCCGGCCGACAATGAAAGTCGCGTTCGACCATCAAATATTCGCCGCACAGCAATATGGCGGAATTTCGCGCTACTTCACACGGCTTGCCAGCGACCTCGGTGCGAATGGCGTGGCTGCGAGAGTATTTGCACCCTTTCATGTCAACGCCTATCTGGCCGATCTGCCGTCTGCACTTGTCCATGGCCACCGCATCAATGGACGCGCCAGCGCCGGGCGCAGCTTCAACGCCGCCAATCACGCGCTGGTGCCGCTGTTACTGGCGCGGGAAGCGCCCGACATCGTTCATGAAACCTATTATGCAGAGCGCCGCCTAGCGCCGAAGCGGTCCCGTGTCGTACTGACAGTCTATGACATGATTCACGAGCAGCGCGCCGCCGACTTTGGGGCAAGCGATCAGACGGCAGCGCGCAAGCGTGCCGCCGTGGCGCGTGCCGATCATATCATCTGCATCAGCGAAAATACCAGGCGCGACCTTATCGCTATCTATCCTGATGCGGCGACGCGCAGCAGCGTCACCTTGCTGGGCTTCGATCATGGCAGCAGCGATGAGGTCTTCAGGCGCGAGGGCGGTCGGCCTTATGTATTGTTTGTCGGACAACGCGGCGGCTACAA
>JAYUUE010000058.1:0-2016 GCA_043754785.1 Polymorphobacter sp.
GCGTGGCGCGAATGGCAGGGCCTGCTGGTGCCGAGCGGCAAGGCATCGGATTATGCCACGGGGTCGATCCAGCGCGTCGATCCGGCAACCGGCAAGGTCGAAACGCTTTATACCCGTGGCACGACGGACGATGGCGAAATCCCGCTAAAGGGCCCCAACGACATCATATTTGACGCCCATGGCGGCTTCTGGTTTACCGACAATGGCAAGTCCGACGCGCGGTCGAAGACCATCACCGGCGTTTTCTATGCGAAGTTCGATGGCACATTGTGCCGTGAAGTCATCTTCCCGCTCGATGGCCCTAACGGCATCGGCCTGTCGCCCGACGGCCGTATCTTGTATGTTTCCGAAACGGCGACGACACGCCTGTGGGCCTTCGACATCGTCGCCCCTGGCGAAGTTGCGCTGCAACCTGGACTGCGCGGGCCTAGCGGCCGCTTCGTCTATTCGTCGTCGGGTTTCGCCAGCTATGACAGCCTCGCCGTGGAAGCCAATGGCAATGTCGCCATTGCGACGATCGGCACTGGCGGCATCGCCATCGTCTCGCCGGCAGGCGCTCTCGTCGACTTCGTCCCTACTGACGATCCGTTCACGACCAATATCTGCTGGGGCGGTGCCGGGCTGACGACGGCGTTCGTGACACTGGGCGGCAGCGGGCGTCTGGTGCGGCGCGCATGGCCACGCGCCGGGCTGGCGCTGGCGTTCTGAGGGCGTCGCGTCTCAGCTGGCCGCCTGCGTCGCACGCTCCTCCCGGTCGACTTTGAGCGCGGCCCGCGTTGCGTCATAGGTGCCGCGCGTGACGCGCAGATTGGCATAGAATCCCGCCGCGATGACGCCTGGGATCGTCGAGACGAGAAAGGCGATGGCGATGCCGTCGAGCGCCACCTGATCGACATGGCCCGGTACTGCCTTGGCCGGAAAGCTGATCAACACGAGCGTCCAGCCGGCAAGCAACGTGCCCAGCGCTGAATCGACGCGCTGGAAAAACGTCCGCGCGGCATATAGAATGCCTTCCTGCCGCATGCCCGTCTTCAGTTCATTCTCGTCGGCGATGTCGGCGAGCGCCGAACGGATCGTCGTCGACATCAGGCTGTACGGTGCATGCTGCAACAGCGAAAAACCGATCAGCATCGGCAACAGATATGGGCTCTGCGGTGACAATATGCCGAAATAACCCAGCGCCACCGGGATTGCCGGCCCGACGCAATAGACGAAACACGCCCCTGCCCCTGTCCAGCGCTTGTCGAAGCGGGCGTGCAGCCGCTTGACGACAAAGGCGGCAAAGACATAGCCGGCGGCGCTGCCGACGAAAAACCAGGCGATGTCATCGTTGGTCAACTGCCAATAATAGCTCATGGTGAACAGGTAGAGGCCGTTGCGCAGCCCGGTCATCAGCGACAGGAACAGCAGCCCGAACAGCAACACGACATAGTTGCGGTTCTTCAGGGTCCGCAGAATATCTCGGCTGAACTCCACAAGGCTGAACCTTGGCGTCGTCTCGGCATTTTTCGCCAGATATGGAATGCGCGACATGGTGGCAAAGGCCGAATAAAAGCGCAGCACGATCAGCGTCGCTGCGATCGACAAGGCAAAGGTTGGATAATTGGTCGGATCGAGCGCGCCATTGGGGAATTGTTCGGTCGTCTTGAAAAATAGCTTCAACGCGACGAGCGCCGTCACCGCGTCGCCGATCCACAGGAAGAAAGTGTTGTAGGCCATGACGCTCGAGCGTTCGAGATAGTCTTCCGACAGTTCGCCGCCGAGCGCGAGGTGCGGCGCTTCGTAAAGCGACATCATCTGTTGCAACAGGATGTAGAATACCGTCAGCCAGGTGACCAAGCCGGTGCTGCTCAACCCCGCCGGCGGCATGTAGAGCGCGTAAAAACACAGCGCGATTGGCGCAGCGGCCGCGAACATGAATGGATGGCGCCGGCCGAACCGCGTACGGACCCGGTCCGACCAGGACCCAACCATTGGTTCAAAAACCGCATTGACCATCAGGCCGGCCGAAAGCGC
>JAYUUE010000059.1:0-2014 GCA_043754785.1 Polymorphobacter sp.
TACGCCCCGATCACCGATTCCCCGCGCGCCTTGGCTTCGGTCGCTGCCGACCGGCTCTCATCGAGGCGGAACCACACCGCCGCCCCGACGCATCCGCCGAACGCCGCCAGCACCAGGAACACCGCCCGCCACGAAAATGTCTCGGCGAGATAGCCGCCGACGGTGGGCGCCACCAGCGGGGCCACAGCGAGCACCAGCACCAGCAGCGAAAAAATCCGCGCCGAATCGCGGTGGTCATAGCGGTCCCGCACCACCGCCCGCGCTACGACCATGCCGGCGCAGCACCCCAGCGCCTGGGCAAACCGCCCCGCCACCAGCCACTCGATCGACGGCGCCATCGCACACGCCAGGCTGGCGATGACATAAACCACGCACCCGATCAGCACCGCCGGTCGTCGCCCGATGCGATCACTCAGCGGGCCATAAAATAGCTGCCCGATCGCCATGCCGATGAAAAACGCACTGAACGTCAGCTGCACCGTCGCCGGTGAAACCGCGAACCCGCGCGCAATGCTCGGCAGCGTCGGCAGATACAGATCGATGGTCAGCGCGCCGAACGCCGTCAGCGTCCCCAGCAGCAAAATCTCCCCGCGAGTGGGAACACGTGGCGAAGGCGGCGGCGCATGCATATTGCAATGCGGCATAGGCGAGAGTGCGCGCGCGGTCGAGAGGCGCGTCAGTCGCGGAACGGATTGCTGATGGTCAGCGTGTTTTCGACGACAAGCCCATGGTGCATATCCTCCGACCACAACGTGTCGCAGCCAGCGGCAATTGCAGCGGCGACGATCATCGAATCGTAAAGTGCGAATCCATGCCGTTCGGCGAGAGCCAGGCCGCGCTCATGGATATCCTTGGTAAGATCAATGACTGTCAGGAGATCACGGAATGGTTCAAGCAAACGCCGCGTTGTCGCCCAATCGAGCCGCATTTTCTTGCGGGCAACATTGGCAACTTCATTGAGCACCTGAACGCTGATCGTGCCACCACCAACGATCAATGCCTACGAGCGGTCAGCCTTGAATTCGTCGGCTGAGGATGAATAAAGCAGGACATTGCTATCGAAGAAACTACCGGGCATTCGCTTCTTCGCGGTCGAACTTCCAGTCGGCAGGTAGCCGCCCACGGAATTCCCGCAACCGCTTCAGCACCGCCTCACGTGCAGCCCTGGGATCGGGCGTGCGTTCGAGAAGCAATGCCCCCGCGCTAACGCCCGCAACGACGGCAATATCATCACCTTCCTTCAGATCAAGGATGTGCACGATAGACGCCGGAATGCGAATGGCGAGGCTGTTACCCCATTTGGCGACCTGCAAGACCAACTCCTAGAATATACGTCGAAGCCATGTATATCATTCGTCAGCGTCATTCAACCGGCACGCCGCAATTCGCCGCGCAATCCACTGATTGAGACTGATGCCCTCGGCCGCCGCCCGCGTCGCTGCCAACCGGTGCGTTTCCGGGTCAACCCGCAGCGGAATCTTGCCGCTGTAAAACCGGTCGGGTGCCTCGCCGCGCGCCGCACAAAACGCCAGATAGTCATCGACGCTTTCCCGAACGCCGTCTCGACTTCGGTAAAGCTAGCGCCCTCAAAGGTCACGACATCGCGCAACCCGATCACCCGGCCAGTGAAGACGCCGTCATCGGGATCGATGGCGCCAACATAGCCATTATACTCAAACATCATTGAAATTATTCCGCTGATCCCGCTTCGGCTTTTGTCGAGCGCGTAGCACGTCGCCGGGCAGTTATATTTTCACTGTCTTGAAAATGTTCTAGAAACGACTCTGATTTCAATAATGGAACAAACTCCATAACATCTCGAATCATCATATGTGTCATTTTATCCCCTCCCATCATATCGAGGAGAGGACCATGCGATATCATATCAACAGCCCGCCTCAGATGGCGTTGGGCAACCCGTGCCTATCCGCTTTTCACCCACACCCACTAGATGTTGATTTGAGAGACTATCCGCTTTACGCCCACAAGGTGAGCGGATAATGCTGGGCGCATG
>JAYUUE010000060.1:0-17683 GCA_043754785.1 Polymorphobacter sp.
AGGGTCCACCCCCAGCGGCCTTTCGGCATTGCCGGCTACGAAACCGGAGATGGCGTCTTAATCCGCCGCGATTCCCACCGCGACCACCAACGCACCGGACCGTAACGTTAGACAATGAGACATCCGACCACCTCCTTTCGTATATTGACCAAGACGCACATTGTCAGAAACAACGCGGCAGAATGCAAGAGGAAATATGATCGCACCCGGTACCGTCCTCGCCGTCCACATCGGCCGAATCGCGCGGCTGCAAAACGCCGGGCGCGGCGGGCGCGGGATTGACACGGCGTTCGTCAAAACCCCCGTCGCCGGCCCGGTCGCCGTTCACAGCCTGGGCCTCACCGGCGACGAACAAGGCAATTTGCGCGTCCATGGCGGCCCGGAAAAAGCCGTCTATGGATATCCAGTCTCCGGCTATGCCGACTGGCGCGCTGACTTTCCGGACATGGCGGCGCGCTTCGGCCCTGGTGCCATGGGCGAAAATCTGGTCATCGAAGGCCATGACGAAACCGACATCTGCATCGGCGACACGATCCGCTGCGGCACCGCCACCTTGCAAATCGCGCAAATCCGCGAGCCATGCAGCACCCTTGCCGCCGTGCTTGACACATCCCGGGTCGTCCGCACAATGACCCGCTCGGGCCGCTGCGGCTGGTACTACCGCGTCCTCCAACCCGGTGTCATCTGCGCTGGCGACTCCCACGCCGTGATTGATCGCCCCAACCCGGACTGGAGCATCCTTCGCTTCGCCGCCTTCGCGGCCGGGCGAGGCGGGACAATCGAGGCGCTCACCGAACTTGCCGCCTTGGCCGGCCTGACTCCGGCGTGGCAACGCAAGGCGGCAGCGGCGTTGGCGCAGCAAATTTAGCCTGGCCTGCTGCATCTGCCTCGCTCGGGACGAGCGAAACCGGGAGATCGAACCCGCAAGGCTGGTTAGCCCGACACCACCCGGTTGCGCCCGCCAGCCTTCGCTGCATAAAGCGCGGCATCGGCAATGCGCAGCCAGTCATCGACCGTCGTCACGCCCGGTGCCAGCGTCGCCACGCCGAGGCTGGTGATAATCCGGGGCAACCCTGCCACCATTGTTGCCGCGACCGCCGCACGCAGCATTTCAGCCACCGCCAACACATCGGCGGCCTCCTCTGCGACCAACAGCACGCCGAACTCCTCGCCGCCAAGCCGGCCAATGACGGCACATGGGCCAAGCCGATCGCGGAGCGTGGCGGCGACTGCCTTCAGCACGTTATCGCAGCAGCCATGGCCATGCGCGTCGTTGATGTGCTTGAAATGGTCGATATCGAGCACGACCATCGCCTGCACCGTCCCATGCCGCCGAAACGCCTCGATACATTCGAACGCCTGCTGATCGAACGCCCGGCGCGTCAGCGTGCCTGTCAAGCTGTCGTGGTTGGCCAGCTGCCGCATCTCCATCTGCGACACAACGATTTCGGAAAACCGCCGCAATATCTCGCGATCCGCCACCGAAAACCGCCGCGTCTGGTTGCTGATGATGCACAGCGCCCCGACCTGATAACCATCGGGCGTGCGCAGCGGTGCCCCCAGATAGCTGCGGATATTGGGATCTCCCACCACCATCGCCGTGCCGGCAAAGCGCGGGTCCGCCTCGGCGTCCTCGACCGACAGTCCGTCGGCGGCGGCGATGGTATGGTGGCAAAAGGCGATGTTGCGGGGCGTGTGCGCCAGCCCCAGCCCCCGCTTCGCCTTGAACCACTGCCGATCGGCGTCGATCAGCGTGACCGCCGCCATCGGCACGTCGAACACCTTTTGGACCAACTGGACGATCTGTTCAAACTCATCCTCGATGCCGGTATCCAGTATGTCATACCGCCCCAATGCCGCGAGCCGTCCGGCCTCGTCGTCGAGCTTGGTAG
Source organism: Polymorphobacter sp. (assembly GCA_043754785.1). GTDB lineage: Bacteria > Pseudomonadota > Alphaproteobacteria > Sphingomonadales > Sphingomonadaceae > Sandarakinorhabdus. The sequence goes on from JAYUUE010000060.1 coordinate 1,893, forward strand.
CAGACAATATCAATGCAGTAACGCCGCTTGGGCCAAGGCCTGACTGCGGCGCCGCGCCCGCAGCGCCCGCCATTCAAGCACGGCGATAACCACCAGTCCGAGCAGGAACGGAATATAGGTGTAGATCAGCCGGAACATGACCAACGCCGCCAGCACGCCCGCCTTGGGCGCCAGCGGCATCAACAGCAGGATCACACCTTCAAAAACCCCAAGGCCCCCCGGCGAATGGCTGAGTGCACCAACGACCATTGCCACCGCATAGATGGTCCAGAACGTCAAAATTCCGGGTGATCCCAGTTCAGGCAGCAATAAATACAAGGCGCCGCCGGCAAAAGCCAGATCGATGGCGCCGATGATGATCTGCCAAATTGTCTCACGCCCATCGGGGATGTGAAAGCGATAGCCCAACAGCCCGAACTCGCGCCGCCACAGCGTCGCCAGCGCCAGATAGCTCAGGGTGCCGGCCAGCAATATCGCCCCGGCCCAGCGCTCGGCGCTCGGCGCCAGCCCCTTGAACGGAGTCGCCAGATCGGGCGAAATCACCAGTCCCAGCCCCGCCACCGCGACAATCCCCAACCAGAAAGTCCAGCCGCACAGGAGGATGATCATAGCGATATCCGCGGCCCGCACACCGACGCGGGTATAGATGCGATAGCGCACTGTGCCGCCGGTCAACACCGTCACGCCCAAGGTGTGGCTCATGGTGAAGCTGGCAAAGCTCGCCGCCGCCAGCGTCGGCCACGACAATTCATAGCCCAGATGCCGCGTCGCCAGCCAGTCATAGCCGACCAGCACGACATAGGAGGCGGCCGTGGCAAGCACAGCGCCGATGATCAGATGCGTCGGCGTATCGCGAACATCGCGCATGACTTCCGCCAGCGTCACCTGCCCGGCGACCATGCGCAGGCCCCAGATGGCGAGGCACAGCACCACCAGCCCCAGCCCGGCGCCGACCCATTGCTTCAGGCTTGCCTTGGGCGCGCCGTCGCCGGCCTTGGTTGGTGCGGGCGCGGCAGATGGTAACTCCGACAGCGGCCGCTCCTCGCTTTGTTTGCACAGCACAGGCGGTTTAGGCAGTCCGGTTGCGACATTCAACCATCGGCGATCCGCTGGCGGCGCTTTGGTCGCACCGCCGCACCCTTACGCCCCGACCTTGACTTGCGCCGTCCCATTGCCGACCATACCTCTATGGGAAGTTTGGCGGGGAGTTTGACGGACCACTTGCGCGCGGGGACAACCACTGCGCCCGTCATCGCGCCCGCTGCAATGCCGCGTGCCTCGGCGCCGGCTTCACCCCCGCGAGTTGTCGTCGTCGATGACGATCCGGATTTGCGCAGCCTTATCGGCGGCTTTCTGCGCGAGCATCTTTTCGACGTCGTCACTGCCGCCGACGCTGCCGGGCTCGATGCACGGCTCGGCGAGGCACCGGTCGATCTCATCCTGCTCGATGTCATGATGCCCGGCGAAGACGGGCTTTCGGTGCTGCGCCGCTTGGATGGCCCGAACCGCCCCGGCATCATCGTGCTGTCGGCGATGGGTGACGATCATGATCGCATCGAGGGGCTGGAACTCGGCGCCGATGATTATCTTGCCAAGCCCTGCAATCCGCGGGAACTTCTCGCCCGCGTCCGCGCCGTGCTGCGTCGCCGGGCCGAAGCGCAACCGGCACCCACCAGCAACCACCGTTTCGGCGGCTGGACACTCGATGTCATATCGCGCCGCCTGACCCATTCCAGCGCGCCCACCACCCAGCTGACCGATGCGGAATTCCGCGTCCTCAAGGCACTGATCGAATCCCCGCAGATCGTTTTGTCCCGCGACCAGTTGCTCGACGCGGCGCACGGCGCCTCGGCCGATATCTTCGATCGCGCCATCGACGTGACGATCAGCCGGTTGCGCCGCAAGCTCGATCCCGAAGCCATCATCCGCACCATCCGCAACGAAGGCTATATGTTCGCCGTCACCCCGGTGCTTGTCTGATGAGCGTCGACAGGCCCAAGGTATCGTGAACCGCGTCTTTGCCAGCCTCGGTCGCTTGCCGATTCTGTGGCAGACGCTGTTGATGGTGACGCTCAGCCTGGTGGCTTCGGTCATTGTCGGGCTGACGCTGGCTTGGGCACTCCCGATGCCGCGCCTCGATTTCTATTCGATGCACGATATCGGCGAGGCGCTGCTTGCTGCTGATCGCAGTCCCGGCGCGCCGCTCGCCGATCCGACGATCACCGTGCTGCACGCCGCCACCCCGCCAAAGGCCGGCGGCGATCTGCGCAGCGACCCCCGCATGACCCAGGCGTTGGCCGATCGTGTCGGCAAGCCTGCCACCGCTGTGGCGCTGGTCTATCGCACCGACCAGACCAACTTCCCCTTCCGCTATCGCACCGAAGCCGGGGTGCCGTTCCGCGCTGGTGAAGCGCAATTTTACAACACCGTATTTGCTGCGATCAAAGGCGCCGATGGCCGCTGGGTCATCGTCGAAACCCCCAAGCGCCCGCTGATCACCCGCTATCAGCGCCGCTCGATCATGGCGTTCCTGATCTCGGTGCTGGTCACCTTGCCGCTGGCCTATCTGTTCGCCCGCCAACTCACCGCCCCAATCCGCCGCTTCGCCGAAGCTGCGGAGCGCGTCGGCGCCGACAATGCGGCGCCTGCCGTGCCCGCCGAAGGCTCCACCGAACTCCGGCTCGCTGCCGAGGCGTTGACCAAGATGCAAAGTCGCATCACCGAAACCATGGCCGAACGTACAGCGATGATCGGCGCCATTGCCCATGATCTGCGCACGCCGCTGACCCGAATCGCCTTTCGCATGGAGGCGGCCCCAGCGCCGCTGCGCGAGGCCGTGCAGGCCGATATCGATCAGATGCGCGCCATGGTCGAGGCGACCTTGGGCTTCATTCGCCACGGCAACAGGATCGGCGACAGCCTGCCCGTCGACCTGAGCGTCATCGCCCGGCGGATCACGGCGGATGCGCGGGCCATGGCATTGCCGGTGAGGCTGGTTGTCGGCGAGAGCGATACCACCATCGCGGGCGACAGTCTGGCGCTTGGCCGCATGTTGCAAAACCTCGTCGACAATGCGCTGATCTACGCGGGTGACACCGAAGTCCGCGTCAGCAGCGCTGCCGACAAAGTCGTCCTCAGCGTCGCCGACCGCGGCCCCGGCCTCGACCCGGCGCTCATCGACGAAGTCTTCAAGCCTTTCAAACGCGGCGAACCCTCGCGCAATCGCCAGACCGGCGGACTGGGGCTCGGGTTAGCGCTGGCCCGGCTCATCGCCGGCGCCCATGGCGGCACGCTGGTGGCGAACAATCGTGATGGTGGCGGCCTGGTGGTTACAGCAAGCTTCCCGGCGCTTGTCGTGCGCCGAAAAGCCGCCCGGCAACCAACCCAGATTGCAGCGGAGTAGCGTCCTGATTCCTCCCCATCGCGGGGGACGTCGAGAGACGCCCCCCTTGGCGCGGACCTGGGGGTCCACATGCGCCAATAGATAGGGACCCCCGCCCGCCGCGCCGAGAGGCGCGATTCGCCTGCCCTGTGAGGGGGAGGATCATGGCGGACCTAAACCTTCAACACTCCCGCATCGACCGGCAGCCGCCGCACCCGAACCCCTGTCGCTGCGGCAATCGCATTGACCACCGCCGGCGTCACCGCCGTCGTGCCCGGCTCGCCTATACCCCCCGGATCGGCGTCTCTGCGCAGCAGATGCACCGCAATCACCGGCACCGCGTCGATGCGCAGCGGCAGATATTCGTGGAAATTGCTCTCCACTATTCGGCCCTTGGCCACGGTGACATCACCATGCAGCACAGCCGTCAGCCCATACAGCATGCCGCCTTCGATCTGCGCCGTCAGCGTGTCGGGATTGATGACCAGCCCGGCGTCGACTGCCGCCACCAGGCGCTGCACCGCCACCGCACCATCAGCCGAAACCGCAACTTCGGCGACCACTGCCACATACGATCCGAACGCCTTGATGACCGCCACCCCGCGCCCGCTGCGCGCCGGTAACGTTGCCCCCCAGCCCGCCTTGTCCGCCGCCAGCTTCAGCACCCCCGCCGCCCGCGGCTCACCCGCCAGCATCGACAGTCGAAAGGCGACCGCATCAACCCCGGCCTTCGCCGCCAGCTCATCGATGAAGCATTCGACCGCATACAGCGAGTTGTTGGGCCCAACGCCTCGCCAATAACCGACATTCACCGCCACCGGCTCCGACCGCACATAGCTGACACTCTGGTGGGGAATATCATACAGCAGCTCGGTCGCCCCTTCGACATTGCCTCGATCCAGCCCGTCCTTCGGTGGTTGGCCGGACATGCGCGCCTGCACCGATCCGCCGGCGACCTTGTGACTCCAGCCCGAAACCTTGTCGTCCACCAGCGTCGCCGCCATGACGTTGCGATACATCGGGCGCAGCATGTCGTGGCGCATGTCCTCCTCGCGTGTCCAGACGATCTTCACCGGCCCCTTGACCAGCCGGGCGATCCGCACGGCATTGGTGATCATGTCGATGTCGAGCCGCCGCCCGAACGCGCCGCCGAGCATGTGATTGTTGACGATGACCTTCTCCGGCATCCACCCCAGAACGCTCGCCGCCGCTGCCCGCGCCCGCGTCTGCACCTGCGTCCCCGTCCAGATCGTGCAACGTTCGGCCTCCACATGGACGGTGCAGCTCATCGGCTCCATCGGCGCATGGGCGAGAAAGGGCATTTCGTAATCGGCATCGACGCGCGTGCCGCTGGCAAGTGCCGCCGCCGCATCGCCCTTCGCATGCGCCGAAACGCCCGGCGCTTGCGAATCCACGCGCAACTTTGCCCAGATCACCGCTGAATCCAGCGCCGCATTGGCGCCATCGTCCCAGACGATATTCAGCGCCTCCACACCCTTCATGGCCGCCCACATATGGTCGCCGACCACCGCCACCAGATCATCGAGCACCACCACCTGCCGTACGCCGGCGACCTTCATCGCCGCCGCCTCGTCGACAGTCCGCACCGTGCCGCCGATCACCGGGGATTGGACCACCGTCGCCACGCCCGCGCCCGGGATCCGCACATCGATGCCATAGGTCGCAGCGCCGGTCAGCTTCGCCGGCGTATCGAGCCGCTTCGCCGCGGTGCCGATCAACCGGAAATCGGCCACCGGCTTCAGCGGCGCTTGCACCGTCGGCGCCATCATCGTCGCCGCCGCCCCGGCAAGCGCTCCATAGTCCGCCCGCCGCCCGCTGGCATCGTGGAACACCACGCCCTCCTTCGTCCGGCAGCTCGCCGCATTGACGCCCCAGCCGTTCGCCGCCGCCGCGACGAGCAAGGCCCGCGCATCGGCGCCGGCCTGGCGCAACACCGGCACGAACCCGCCGCGGATCGACGACGATCCGCCCGTGCCCTGGCGCTTGCGCGGGCCGCCGAACAGCACGTCATCGGGCGGCGATTGCGCCAGCGTGATGTGGCCCCAGGCGATATCGAATTCTTCGGCGATGATCTGGCTGTGCGCGGTATGGATACCCTGCCCCATCTCCTGCTGCGGCATGGTCAAGGTCACCCCGCCATCGGCATCGAGCCGGATGAACGCGTTGGGGGTCAACGATCGTGCCGCCGCATCAAGGCGAAAGCCGATCAGCAAGGCGCCTCCGGCTCCGGCGGACACCTGCAACAAAGCACGGCGGGAGATGCTCATGCCACACCCCCCTTTGCTGCAACCTTGATCGCCGCCCGAATCCGCGGATAAGTGCCGCAGCGGCAGATATTGCCCGCCATGCCGGCGTCGATCGCCGCATCATCGGGGTGCGGCGTCGCCTTCAATAGCGCGGTTGCGGACATGATCTGCCCCGGCTGGCAATAGCCACATTGCGCGACTTCGCCGGCGCGCCACGCCGCCTGCACCGCCTTGCCAACCGGCGTCGCGCCAATCCCCTCGATCGTGGTGACCGCAGCTTTTCCCACCGCCGACAGCGGCGTCTGGCACGATCGCACCGCCTCGCCATCCAGATGCACGGTGCAGGCGCCGCACGCGGCAATGCCGCAGCCATATTTGGTGCCGGTCAGCCCGATGATATCGCGCAGCACCCATAGCAGCGGCATGTCATCGGGAGCATCGACTGCGACCGGCCTGCCATTGATTTTCAAAACCGCCTTCACGCCCGCATCCTTTTTCGTGAACGGCTGTTGCCAGCCCGCTACGCCCCCAAACCGAACGTATGATAACGAAAGTTATCCCGCTGAATATTGCAGTGTTGCAATCAAAACAGTGCGGCGTCGTGCAAATCTTTCTGCATCGTTTGATTCGTCGGGGTGAATTTGGGCACGCATCGCTGAACATCTGAACAGACTGGTGGACTACGGGACGCGATAACGACGCCCGATCCGCCATCAATAATTGGGGGAGGACATCATGCTGCAATGTTCCACACGCGGAGCCGTCTCACGGCTCGCACTCGTCACGACATTCCTGACACCGGTCGCTGCCATGGCGCAGACCGCCACTTCCCTGCCCACGTCGGCCGCCACCACCGAAGCACCCGAAGACGCCGCCATCATCGTTACCGGCTCGCGCATTTCCGCTGCCGGCTACACGGCGCCAACGCCGGTCACTGTCGTGGGGGAGGAGATCATCCTGCGCGATGCCCGCGCCACCATTGGCGATTCGATCCGCGAACTTCCCGCCGTCGGTGCTTCGGCATCCCCCAACAACACCTCGGGCGCCGGCAACATCGTCGCCGGGGTCACCGGCCTCGATACCGTAAACCTGCGCAATCTCGGCGTCACCCGCACTTTGGTGCTGTTCGATGGCCAGCGCGTCGTCCAATCCAACGTCACCGGCCAGATCGATATCGGCACCATCCCCACGGCGCTGGTGCAGCGTATCGACGTCGTAACCGCCGGCGCCTCGGCGGCATGGGGGTCGGACGCCGTGTCCGGCGTCGTCAACCTTATCCTCAACAAGAAGTTCGAAGGTATCAAAGCCAGCATTGAAGCCGGCGACACGTCGGCATTCGATCGCTTCAACTACCGGGCCCAGCTGGCGCTCGGCACCAGCTTCAACGACGGCAAGGGCCGCGCCATCATCGCCGGCAACTTCTTCGATACACCGAGCAACGTCTTCGCCAACCAGCGCAACTGGAACACATATACCCAGCTGGTCAACAACCCCAACTACAATGCGACCAACAGCGAACCGCGCTTCATCCACGCCGCCAACGTCAACCTTTCGGGTGCCACCACCGGCGGCTTGATCGTCAATGGCTGCAAATTGGCGATCAGCGCCGCCGGCACCTGCCCCACCGGCGGCGCGGTGGTGCCCGGCGCGCTGTTCAACCAGCAATTCACCGGTGCCAATGGCGCGCTGGTCGGCTTTCCGACCAGCAATGTGTCGGGGCAGGTCGCCTCGAACGCCGAAACGCTGCAGGCTTCGCTCAACAATCTTGCCATCCGCTACCGCACCGGCTCGGTTTTCGGCTTGTTCAGCTATGAACTCGCCGACTGGCTGAAAATTTCGGTGCAGGGCAATTATGGCACCACCTTCTCGCGCAACAATTCGGTGCCATTCATCCGCATCGGTGCCCAGGCGCCGCTGATCCGCCTCGACAACCCCTATCTCCCCGACGCCGTCCGCACCCAAATGGTTGCACAGGGACTGACTGCGATCAACGTCGGCACCACCAACATCAACAATGCCACCGCCGACACGCTGTCCTACGATAATTTCGCCGCTAACAGCATCGGCGTGCCAGTGGCGACGACTGATCGCAAGCTGAAGCGCGCGGTTCTCAGCCTTGATGGCGATCTCGGCGGCGGTTGGTCGTACAACGCCTATTTCCAGCGCGGCGAAGTCACCGTGTTCCAGACAACCGAATCGAACGCCATCGTCGGCAATTTTACCAAGGCCGTCGATGCCGTTCGCAATGCTGCCGGCGCCATCGTCTGCCGCATCAATGCGGTCACCGTAGTTGATCCGGCGTGCCAACCGCTCAACATTCTCGGGCAAGGCGTCGCGTCGCAGGCGGCCATCCGCTACATCAACGTGGCCCAGGGTCAGAATTTCCAGCGTCAGCGGCTCGAACAGAATGTCGGCGCTGTGTCGGCACAAGGCACATTGCCGTTCGGGCTCGCGGCGGGTCATATAGCGCTGGCCTTCGGCGCCGAAGCCCGCAGCGAAAAGGGCACCATCACCAACGATCCCGGCGCCCAGGCGCGCATCTATTCGGTCGCCAACTTCCCGTCGTTCAAGGGCAAATATAATGTGAAAGAGGCCTTTGCCGAAATCGATGTGCCGTTGATCAAGGATGGCTTCATCGACGCGCTGAACTTCAACGGCGCCATGCGTGTCACCGATTATTCGACGAGTGGCTCGGTGACGACGTGGAAACTCGGCGCCACCGCCGACATCAACACGGCCATCCGCTTGCGCGGCACCGTCTCGCGCGATATCCGCGCGCCCAACCTCAACGAGCTGTTCAGCACGGGGCTATCGACGCTCAGCTCGGCGATTTCGCCCGGCACCGGCACCAATGTCTCGATCTTCACCTTCGCCTCGGGCAACGCCAATCTGCAACCCGAAGTCGCCAAAACCTATTCGGCGGGCATCGTGCTGCGCCCGGCGCCGCGCTTCAACGTGTCGGTCGATTACTACAACATCAATTTGCACGATGCGATCGTCAGCGTCGGCTCGGCCGAAGTGCTGTCGCGCTGCAACGCCGGCGAGACGGTGTTTTGCAGCCAGCTGGTCTTTGCCGGCCCAATCGGCTCCAACGGCAAGCCGCTGCTCAGTCAGATCAACACCTTTCCGGAAAATATCGCCAGCCTGAAGACCTCGGGTATCGATTACCAGGCGGATTACACCTTCCCGCTGTTTTCGACCGGCAGCCTGCAACTGCGGCTGCTCGGCAACTACATCATCAACCTCCAGCAACAACAGCTTGGCAACACCTACAACCTCGCCGGCGCCATCGGATCGGACAATCCCGGCGGCACTGGCTTCCCCAAGGCGCGCGCCACCTTCAGCACCACCTATAATGACGGCGGCCTATCGGCGACAGCGCAGGTCCGCTTCATCGGCGCCGCCAGGTTGGTCTCCACCTGGACCTCGCGCGATGTCGACAACAACCGCGTGACGGCGATCGCCTATGTCGATCTTCGAGCCTCGTATCAAGTTACTGACGCTATCCAGATTTTCGGGACCATCGACAACCTGCTCAACCAGGCGCCGCCCAACGTCGCTGCGTCACCGACACAAGGGCAGACATCTTATTACTTCACGCCGATCTCGGGCATCATCTATGATGCCTTGGGGCGCGCCTATCGCGGCGGCGTCCGCGTGAAATTCTGACCGATAATTCGGGCCAAAGGGGAGCGATCATGATCGAAACGACACGCAGGGATGCACTTGGCCTCATTGGCGGGCTTGCTGCGGCAGGCATGATGGGAACAGCCGCAATCGCCGCCCCCAAACTCGGCAGCAAGACCAAGACGCTGTATTGGGCGGCGACGGTAACGCCGTGCAACAAGGCCGGCGCCTTTGATCCCGGCGCGATGGCCGATATCATGGCGTGGCACAAGAAATGCGGCGCCGATGGCGTCGTCGTGCTCGGCACCTCAGGGGAGTTCCCGTCGTTTTCGGGCAAGGAACGCCGCTTCATCACCGAAACCGCGATCAAGCACCGCAACGGCCTCAACATCATCGTCGGCCCCGGCACGCCGAACTCTATCGAGACCATCGAACTCGCCAAGCACGCCCAGGACAGCGGCGCCGATGGCCTGCTGGTCATTCCGCCCTTCTACTTCAACGAGCCGCCGCTCGATGGCCTTACCGACTACTACAAGCGGTTGTTTGACGCTGTGTCGATCCCGATCAATCTTTACCACATCCCCGGCACCTCCGAGGTTTCGATCACGATCGACTTGCTCAACAATCTAAAGGGCTATGACAACCTCGCCGGCATCAAGGATTCGTCGGGGTCCGCCGAAGGCTATGCCAAGTTCGTCGCCGCCTTCCCCGCACTCAACATGCGCTGCGGCACCAACAATAATCTTGAAGTCGCATTGAACAACGGCATGGGCACGATTTTGGCCGACGGCAACCAGTTCAGCGCCAAATGCGCCAACATCTTCAGGGCATTCCACGCTGGCGGTGACTGGAAGGGTGAAATCGCCAAGCTGCGCGCCGCTCAGAAGATCGTGCGCGACGCCAATTTGGGCGCCAACACCTATGCGTCGATGAAGTATATCCTGTCGCTCGAAATGGGCGGACCGGAAATGTATGCGCGCACGCCGATGCCGCAACTGACCGATCAACAGCGCGCTTCGTTGAAGGCGGCGCTAGCCCGCGTCAACGCCGGTTAACAAGGATCCATGATGCACAAACCGACACTGCTTACCCTCGTCGCGCTGCTATCGGCGACCAGCGCTTTTGCCCAGGTCAACGGCACCGCCGTTGTCCGCAAGGCGGGCGCCGGCACCGTCAACTGGCCGACTTACAACGCCGATCTCGCCGGCAGCCGCTATCTGCCGCTCGATCAGATCAACGCCGCCAACTTCAAGGACATGGAGATCGCCTGGCGCTTCAAGACCGACATCTTCGGCAGCCGCCCTGAATACAAGCTGGAAGGCACGCCGCTGGCGGTCGATGGCATCCTTTACGCCACCGCCGGCACCCGGCGTGCCGTGGTCGCCTTGAACGCCGTTACCGGCGAACTTTTGTGGTCATTCAGCCTGCACGAAGGCAAGCGCAGCGCCGAAAGCCCACGCGCGCTTTCTGGCCGCGGGCTCTCATACTGGAGCGACGGGACAAAGCGCCGCATCCTCTACACCACCATCGGCTATCGCCTGGTCAGCCTCGATGCCGACACCGGCCAGCCTGATCCGGAATTTGGCGAAAACGGCATTGTCGACCTCAAAAAGGACTGGGACCAGCAGATCGACAACCTGGAAACCGGCGAGGCCGGCGCGCATTCGGCCCCGGCCATCTCGGGCAACACCATCATCATCGGCGCCGCGTTCCGCGAAGGTTTCACCCCCGTCAACCACAACAACACCAAAGGTTATGTCCGCGCTTTCGACGTGCGCACCGGCAAGCGACTGTGGACCTTCCACACCATCCCCAAGCCCGGCGAATTCGGCTATGACACCTGGCTCAACAACAGCGCCGATGTCACCGGCAACGCCGGTGTCTGGACGCAGATCTCGATCGATCCCGATCTTAACCTCGTCTATCTCAACGTCGAATCGCCCACCTCGGACTTTTTCGGTGGCCAGCGTCCCGGCCCCGGCCTGTTTGGCAACAGCATCGTCGCGGTGGACCTGACCACCGGCCAGCGCAAATGGCACTATCAGCTCATCCACCACGAAATCTGGGATCTGGACAACAGCTCGGCGCCGCTGCTGATGAATGTCAGCGTCAATGGCAAACCACGCAAGGTCGTCGGCGTGCCGTCGAAACAGGGCTTTTTCTACGTTTTCGATCGCGCTAGCGGCAAGCCGGTGTGGCCGATCAACGAGGTCAAGGTCCGTCAAGGCACTGTCCCCGGCGAATGGTATTCCCCCACTCAGCCGATCCCCAGCAAGCCCGCCGCCTATTCGCGCAACGGCTATACCGAAATGGATCTGATCGACTTCACCCCCGAACTGCGTGCCAAGGCGCTCGAAGTCGTCAAACGTTACCAGCTCGGCGGAGTCTATACCCCGGCGATCGTCAGCACGAAGGACAAGCTCGGCGTCATCAACAATTGGGCGCAAGGGGGGACCAACTGGCCCGGTGGCTCGTTCGATCCGGAAACCGGCATCGCCTATGTCTATGCCTGCGGCACCTGCATTTCGGCCACCGGGCTGCAACCGGGGCCAAAGGGCATGACCAACCTCAACTATGTCGTCGGCGTCGATGGCCAGCCGGTGTCGATGATCAAGGGCCCCGGCGAGGGCGCTGGTGCGGACAGCCCGGCTCCCGCCCCGGCGGCCGGCGGCGGCGGCGGCGCCAATATCCCGCGCCTGTCGGTCGATGGCCTGCCGCTGATGAAGCCGCCTTACGGGGCGATCAACGCCATCGATGTCAACAAGGGCGAAATCAAATGGCAGGTCGCGCACGGCGAAACCCCGGATTTCGTCCGCAACAACCCGGCGCTGAAGGGCCTTACCATCCCGCGCACCGGTCAATCGACCTATCAGATCGGCACGCTGGTGACCAAAACCCTGGTCATCGCCGGTGAAAACCAGACCACCACCACGCCGGACCGCCCGCGCGGTGCCATGTTGCGTGCCTATGACAAGAAAACCGGCGCCGAAATGGGCGCGGTGTTCATGCCGGGGCCGCAATCCGGCTCACCGATGACATATGCGGTTAATGGCAAGCAATATATTGTCGTTGCGACAAGTGGTGGCACAAGTTCGGGCGAATATGTCGCCTATACACTGCCGTCGACGAAGTGAGCCTGGGGAGACCTGCCTGTGTTGATGCATAAACTCGTTGCCGGCGTTGCCGTTATTGCTGCTTTCACCCTGACGGCGGGGGTGCTGACGGCAGATGCGCTTCAGGCCCAATCGAGCGGCCGTTCGGTCTGGGACGGGGTTTATTCCCCGGCACAAGCCGACCGCGGCCAAGCAGTGTTCACGGCGCGTTGCGCCGCCTGCCACGGCGCGACGCTCGGCGGCACCGGCGAGGCCCCTGGCCTTAGCGGCGGCGAATTTGTCTCGCACTACGACCAACTTACGGTAGGTGATCTGTTCGAGCGCGTCCGCACCACCATGCCGCAGAATGATCCGGCAACGTTGAGCCGCGACGAATATGCCGATGTCGTGGCGTTCCTGCTCAAATCGAACGGCTTTCCATCCGGCATGGCGGCGCTTGATCGGCGGACGGAGGTGTTGGCAACCATCGGCATTCAGGCCCAAAAACCGGCGGGTGCTGCGTCGGGCCAGTAAATTCGGGGGACAAGATGACAGTATCGAAACCGGCATTCGCTGCCGCGCTGGCCATGGTGGCCGCAGCCGCCACTGCCCAGCAGCCCGTTGCCCCGCAACCCAACCGCCAACCGACCTACACCATCGGGCAACTCCCCCAGCCCGGCCCCCTAACGCCAAATCCCAACGCCTACCCAAACCCCTACACCGCCGACGCCAGCTTCTTCAAAATGCCCGCCGGCCGTGTCATGGGTTCCACCAGCGCCGTCGCCACCGACAGCAAGGGACACATCTGGATCGCCGAACGCTGCGGCGCCAACAGTTGCGCCGGCTCGGCGGTCAACCCGATCATAGCGTTCGACAAGGACGGCAATTTCCTGCGCAATTTCGGCGGTGGCCTCACGCTTTTTCCGCACGGCTTCTTCATCGACGCCAACGACAATATCTGGCTCACCGATGCCCGCATCGGCAGTGGCGCCACGGCCGGGCAAGGTGGGCAGGTCTTCAAGTTCAGCCCCGATGGCAAATTGCTGCTGACGCTCGGCACCAAGGGCGTTGCCGGCGTGCATGGCAACAGCTTCACCGAACCCAACGCCGTCATCACGGCAAAGGACGGCACCATCTTCGTCGCCGATGGCCACACCGCCTACAAGGGCATCGCCCGCATCGTGAAGTTCGCCCCCGATGGCCGCTACCTGACCGAATTCGGCACCCCCGGCAAAGACCCTGGCCAGCTCGAAGTTCCCCACGCCCTTGCATTCGATAGTAAAGGACGGCTGTTCATCGCCGACCGCTGGAACAACCGCGTCTCGGTGTTCACGCAAGGCGGCAAGTTCATCACGTCCCACACCGCCTTCGGCCGTCCCAGCGGCATCTTCATCGACCGTAACGACATCCTCTATTCGACCGATTCCGAAAGCCGGAGCCCGGTCGGATATGGCTATAATCCCGGCTGGCAGCGCGGCATCCGCATCGGAAGCGCCCGGACTGGCAAAGTCAGCGCCTTCATCCCCGACCGGGAGCCGAACCCCGACAGCGGCGCTACCAGCGGCGCCGAAGGCATCGGCGTTGACAAGAACGGCGTCATCTACGGCGCCCAGGTCAAGGAAAAGGGCGTAGTACGGTACACCGCGATAAAATAGTCCTCCCCCTCACAGGGGAGGCGAGCGACGCCGAAGGCGGCCCTGGGGGTCACCCAACCCCGCCACAAAATCCCGCCCTCTATTTGCGCCATGGCCACCCCTGATTTATGACCGGAATCGCAAAGCGGCGTTCCCGCTTCTCACCGGGGCGGCACACATGCAATCGATCGAAGTCACCCGCCGCACGGCCCTCATCGGCGCCGCCGCCCTGACAGCCACTGCCCTCCCCGCCGCGACCCCCGGCCTCCGTGTCACACTCGCCCCCGACGACGAAGGCGGCTGGTCGCGTATTGCTGCGCAATACCCGGTCACCCGCGCCGTCACCCAGCTCGAAAACGGCTATTGGGGCAGCATGGCAATGCCCGTGGAGGCCGCCCACCGCGAAATCCTTGCCAAACTCAACCGCGACAACAGCTGGTATGCGCGCCGCGCCATGCTCAAGGACCAGGACATTGCCAAGGCGCGCGCTGCCGAGGCCATGGGCGTCCTGCCCGCCGAAATGGCGTTCTGCCGCAACGCCGCCGAAGGGTTGACCGCGCTCATTACCCAATACCGCGATGTCGGCGCCGGCGACCGCATCCTTTATTCCGACACCGACTATGAATCGACGCAAGGCGCGATGCTGGCGCTGGCCCGCAGCCGCGGCGCCGAAGCGGTCAAGATCACCCTGCCGCGCGCACCCACCCACGAAAATACCATCGCCGCCTATGCCGAAGCGATCGCCAAAACCCCCAGGCTCAAGCTCGTGCTGCTCACCCATATGAGCCACCGCGCCGGGCTGGTGCTGCCGGTCACCGAAATCGTGCCGCTGGCGCGCAATGCCGGCGCGCAAATCATCGTCGATGCCGCACAAAGCTTTTATCAGTTCGACTTCAAACTGCCCGACTACGGCGCCGATTTTGTCGGCATGAACTTCCACAAATGGGTCGGTGCACCGCTGGGGGCCGCCGGGATCTGGATCCGCAGCGGTCAGACAAACGCCATCGCGCCATCGCCTGCCGAAGACCCCGGCGCGACCAGTGTCGAGGCCCGCGTCCACCAGGGCACCGTCGACTATTCGGCGCAACTCACCGTGCCGGCGGCGCTCGACTTCCAGAAAACCATCGGCACGCCCGCCAAACTCGCCCGCCTGCAATATCTGCGCAACCGCTGGGTCACCGCCTTGCGCGGCCTGGACGGCCTCGAAATCCTGCTCCCCGATGACTCGCGCCTCCACGGCGCCACCACCTCGTTCCGCATCCGCGGCCGGACCAGCGTCGCCGACAACGTCGCCATCACCGATGATTTGCTCGATCGCTTCGGCATCATGACCGTTTTCCGGTCGGGCCTCGCCGATGGCGCCTGCGTCCGGGTCACGCCGTCATTGTTCACCAGCCCCGCCGAGGTCGACAGACTTGTTCCGGCCTTGAAGACTGTGGTGGCCGAACGCGCGGTTTGAGGCCACCATATCCGTCATTCAACCCGGCGGCCGCCCCGGTGCCCGCTGCGGCCCGTGCCGCTTTTAGCCGATGGTCACCGCCGCCGCGACGCCGGCACCCTGACACATAAATCAGCGGCAGGGGTACCGCCCTGCCGCTGATGATCGTTTCACAGCGTTGATGCCATACTCTGGGATTGGCAGCCCTATCGCCTGCGTCGGCCCGACGGCGTAGCGCGACGATTTTATTGCGGATATGTGAGACTTGTTTGACAGCGACCATCTATGTCCTGTCGTCGACACCCGGCGTTTTGCTGGTATGCCCAGCGAGGCGGGCTTGGCGGATCGGCA
>JAYUUE010000061.1:0-5844 GCA_043754785.1 Polymorphobacter sp.
GCCGGCGGCATCGCCGTGCTGGCGATCCTCAAGCAGCTCGAAGGCTTCGACATGGCGAAACTGGGCCCCTACAGCCCGGTCGGCTGGCACCTTATCGCCGAAAGCCAGCGCCTCGCCTTCGCCGATCGCGCCGCCTATGGCGGGGACGCCGATTTCGTCGCGGTGCCGGTCGCCGGGCTGGTGGCGAACGACTATCTGAAGGCGCGCGGCAAGCTGATC
The DNA here is from genome assembly GCA_043754785.1 of Polymorphobacter sp. Classification (GTDB taxonomy): domain Bacteria; phylum Pseudomonadota; class Alphaproteobacteria; order Sphingomonadales; family Sphingomonadaceae; genus Sandarakinorhabdus. The sequence goes on from JAYUUE010000061.1 coordinate 220, forward strand.
CGCGCCGACGCCTCGATGCCCAAAGTCACCGCCGGCACCCCCAAAGGCGCCGCGCCGCGCACTGCGGCACCCGGCGGCGAAATCCCCTCGACGACGCATTTCGCAGCAGTCGACGCCGCCGGCAACGTCGCTTCGCTAACGTCAACGATCGAAGGCGGTTTCGGCAGTTCGCTGGTGGCCGGCGGCATGGTGCTCAACAACGAACTCACCGATTTCAGTTTCGAACCGACAGTCAATGGCGCGCTGGTCGCCAACCGGGTGCAACCCGGCAAGCGTCCGCGTTCGTCGATGGCGCCGTCGATCGTCTATGATCGCCGCGGCAAGCCGATCCTTGCCATCGGGGCGGCCGGCGGCATGACCATCCCGGCGCAGGTCGCCAAAGCGATCATCGGCGTGCTCGATTGGAAGCTGCCCGTGGGCGAGGCGATTGCGCTGCCATTGATCTATGTCAACGATGATCTGGTGGTGGTCGAGGCCGGGCCGCAGGGCGAACCACTGGCCAGGATGATTCCGGCGTTGAAGGCGCTTGGTCACACCGTCGTCACGTTCCCGCTGCCATTGAAGGCCAATGGTCTGGAGCGCACGAAAACCGGCTGGCGCGGCGGCGTCGACCCGCGCAGCGAAGGTGTTGCTGCCGGCTTCTGAGGAAAAGCGCATGTCCCTCCACAAACTGCCGCCGCTGCGTCCGGCACGCCTCGCTGCCCGCGTCGATGGCTGGCCCAACCTTGTCACCATGTTCCTCGACATCGCAAACGAACGCGGCGATGCGCCGTTTCTGTCAAAAAAGGCGGGCGGCGTGTGGGTGACGCAAAGCTGGGCACAATGTGCCGACATCGTTGCCAGCCTGTCGGCGGCGCTCCTCGATCTGGGCATCAAGCGCGGCGACCGCGTGATGCTGGTCAGCGAAAACCGCCCGGAATGGTGTCTGGCCGATCTGGCAATCATGGCTGCCGGCGCTATCACCGTCCCGGCCTACACCACCAACACCCAAGCCGATCACAGCCACATTCTCGGCAATTCCGGCGCCCGCGCCGTCATTGTATCGGGGCCGAAACTCGCGGCGTCGCTGCTGCCTGCCGTCGCTGCCAGCGACAATTGCCGCATCGTCATCGGCATCGATCCTCTGAAGGACGCCCAGCGCAGCGGCACCGAAATCGAAATCCACCAATGGCAGGCCATCACCGGCGCCCGCGCCGATACACTCGCCGAAGACCGCGCCGCCATTCGCGCCCGTGCGACCATGCAGCGCCACGATCTCGCCTGCCTGATCTACACCAGCGGCACCGGCGGCAGCCCGCGCGGCGTGCGCCAGCATCACGGCGCCATCATGCGCAACATCGCCGGCGCCATCGCCGTCATCGAGCAGGATTTCGAGCCTGGCGAACCACAGGGCGAATTGTTCCTCAGCTTCCTGCCGCTCAGCCACGCCTATGAACACACCGCCGGGCAATATATGCCGATCGGCATGGGCGGGCAGATTGCCTACGCCGAGGGCCTTGAAAAACTTGCCGCCAATATCGAGGAAACCCGGCCGACCTTCATGGTCGTCGTGCCGCGCCTGTTCGAAGTGCTGCGCACCCGCATCGCCAAGCAGATCGAAAAACAGGGCGGCGTCGCCGTTACCCTTCTCAACCAGGCGCTGCGGCTGGCGCGCAAGCAGGCGCGCGGCGAAGAACTCAACCTGCTCGAAAAGCTGCTCGACCAGGCGCTGGAGCGCACCATCCGCAAGTCGATCCGCGCCAAATTCGGCGGCCGCTTGAAGGGCCTGGTGGCGGGCGGCGCGCCGCTCAATCCCGAAGTCGGGGTGTTCTTTTCAGCGATCGGCATCATGATCCTGCAAGGCTATGGCCAGACCGAGGCCGGCCCGGTGATCAGCTGCAACCGCCCCCGCGCCACGCTCAAAATGCACACCGTCGGCCCACCATTGGACGGCGCCGAAGTCAAGATCGCCGGCGATGGCGAAATCATGGTGCGCGGCGAGCTGGTCATGGACGGCTATTGGATGAACGACGCCGAAAGCCACAAGGTGCTCCAGGACGGCTGGCTGCTGACCGGCGATATCGGCCATTTCGACAACGACGGCCACCTCGTCATCACCGACCGCAAGAAGGACATATTGATCAACGATAAAGGTGACAATGTTGCGCCGCAGCGTGTTGAGGGCATGCTCACCCTGCAGGACGAAATCGCCCAGGCGATGGTCTATGGTGACAAGCGGCCGTATCTGGTCGGCGTCGTGGTGCCGGAAGTCGAATGGGCCCTGTGCTGGGCGCGTGACAAGGGCATGGCGCCCGATTTGAAAAAACTGGTCAAGGAACCCGAATTCCACCGCGCCGTCATGGCGGCGGTGGACCGGGTCAACGCCCGGCTGTCAGTCATCGAGCGCGTCCGCCGGGTGGTGCTGGCGGATGAAGCCTTCACCACCGAAAACCAGCAGATGACTCCATCCCTGAAGATTCGCCGCCACATACTGAAGCAGGTTTACGGCGAGCGCCTTGACAAGCTTTACGCCGGGTAAATTAATTAGCCGGCACCGGCGCCGTAAATGTCTATCCAAACATTAATGCCAGACATTGATAGTCGTCGCCGCCCGTTCGCGGCAAAGTGGGGATAGTTCTCGGATGCGCAGCGTATTGGTCGCCATGACCTTGATGATGGCAAGTGGTGCGGCGCACGCCGAGGTCAAGATCGGCAAGCCGCTGCCGGCTGCCGAAGCCACGCTGGACGCTGTGAAGCTCGATGGCGGGCGCGCCGACTTCAACATGATCCGCCGCGTCGTCATCCCGTTCTTCCAGGTCGAAGTGCAGGAAAAGCTCGCCAAAAACGCCAAGTCGAAGGAATTGTTCGGCACCGCCACCGCCAACGCCCGCGCCGATATCAAGGTGCAGGGCCTGTCTGATGCCGACGTCCAGCCGCTCGTCGATGCCGCCTACAAACGCTTCGTCGACAAGTTGACGGCGGCCGGAATCGAAGTCGTCCCGCTGGCAACCGCCGCCGCCGCCAGCCCGAAACTGGCCAACACATGGTTGCCGCGATGAAGCCGACGCCGGTGACGGTCTCGACGGCGGGCGGCGGGCGCTCGCGTTTCTATACGCCATCGGGGCTCGGGTTTTACTTTTTTGGCGGCGACGAGCGCCAAAGCTTGCTGTTCAGCGGCTTCAGCCAGATAGGGTCGGCAACCGACGAAGCCTATGCGCTGATCGAATTGAAGGATATGGCCTTTGTCGGCCTGCGCACCACCATCAGCTTTGTCCAGGCCAAAAGCAGCGACACGAGCTGGTTCGGCCGCAACGGCGGTAACGCCCAGATCGACAGCACGGCAGCCGCAGCGATCACGCCGGGCGCCACGCTCGCGTGGGTCAACCCGGGAACGATCTTGTCACCCAAAAGCCCCAACCGTGTCAGCTACGTACTGGCCAACGCGCTGGTGCCGCCGGTCAACCCGGTGGTATCCTACAAGGACACCACCTCGACGGCCGGAAAGGCCAGCAATATCGCTGCAAACGTCATCGGTGGCCTGCTTGGCGGCGGCAGCAGCTTCGATTACCGCGACTACACTGTCGTCATCGATGGCCCGCGCTTTCGCGATGGAATAGGCTCCGCATCGGCAAACGTCGCCGACCTGATGGGCAACGCCATCGTCCGCGATCTCGGCGGTACGCCGCGCTGACGGCCTGTCCAGCCGGGTCAGGCCGTCCCCACATTTCGGCGCACCCCGCTCGGCGTGCGCCAATCCAGCAGCGAGGGCCGTGATGTCAAAAGGCGTTGTACTGGTTTCGGGCGCATCGGGCTATATCGCCGGCTTTGCCATCAAGCAGCTGATCGCTGACGGCTGGACGGTGCGCGGCACGATCCGCAGCCTGGCCCGCGCCGACGAGGTCCGCCAGACGCTCGCTGCCCCGGACCTGCAGCTGTTCGCCGCCGATCTGATGGCAGATGCCGGCTGGGCGGAGGCCGCCACCGGCGCCGACTACATGCTCCACATCGCCTCGCCGATTCCGATGGCCGAGCCAAAGAACCCCGATGACCTGATCATCCCCGCCCGTGATGGCGCCCTGCGCGCCCTCAAGGCGGCGCGCGACGCCAGGGTGAAGCGTGTCGTCATGACCAGTTCGACCGCCGCCATCTGCCATGGCGACGACCGCGGCAACGACAAGGTGTTCACGGAAAGCGATTGGAGCAACCTGGGCAGCCCCGACAGCTATGCCTATATCCAATCCAAAACCCTCGCCGAACGCGCCGCGCGTGACTTCATGGCCCGCGAAAACGGCGCGCTCGAATTCTGCACGATCAACCCCAGCGCCGTGCTCGGCCCGGTGCTCGGGCGTGACTTCTCGGCGTCGCTCGAAGTTGTCAAGAAACTGCTCGACGGCGCGCTCCCCGGCCTGCCGCGGCTCGGCTTCCCCATCGTCGATGTCCGCGACCTGGCCGATCTCCACATCCGCGCGATGACCGCGCCGGGGATGCACGGCGAACGCTTCCTCGGCTCGGGCGAATTCCTGTGGATGAAGGACATCGCCGAAATCCTCAAATATCGCCTTGGGGCGCAGGCGAAGAAGGTGCCCACACGCCGCCTGCCCGACTTCCTGCTGAAAGTCTCTGCGCTGTTCGACCCCACCGTCCGCATGGTCGTCCCCGAACTCGGCCGCCGCCGCCAGTGCGACGCGAGACACGCCGAACAAGTGCTGGGCTGGAAGACCCGCCCGGCCGCCGAATCGATTGTCGATTGCGCGCAAAGCCTGCTCGCCGCGGGCCTCATCAAATAGGCGTCACGCGCACCAATGGATATCGATGTCCATCTCGACATCGGCGAGCAGGCGCCCGATCGGCAACGGGCTTGAGGCGCCGTCCCGCAGCGCCTGTTCGACCATGCGGCGCTTGTCCGCGCCGGTCAGCACCAGCGTGATCACCCGCGCCGAAACCAGCGCCGCCTTGGTCAGGGTGACGCGGTTGACCGGCATGTTTTCGGGCATCGGATCGGGCCGCAGGCCCATCGCACGCCGCACCTTGGGGCCGTTGAGCGCGCCATCATAGTCCGGGCCCGGGAAGATCGAAGCGACATGGCCATCATCGCCCACCCCGAGCCAGGCCAGATCGAGCGGCCATTCCAGATCGGCGAGCCGCTCATCGGCCGCGCGACCGGCGGACTGCGGGTCGGTTTAGCCGGCGCACAGCGGCACCACGCGGGCTTTTCTCGGCAAAAACAGCCGCGCCAGCGCGCCCACATTGGAGCGCGGGTCGGTCGGCGGCACCAGCCGGTCATCGGTCGGCACGATCGTCACATCGGCCCACTCGATCTTGCGTGCTGCGAGCAGGGCGAGCGCTTCCTTCGGCGTATCTCCGCCCGGAAACGCCACGATGGCCCGTCCGCGCGCGGTCAGCGCCTGTTCGATGATGAACCCAACATCACCGGCAACAGCCTCGGCAAGTTCGGTGGCGTCGTCATAGTCCCACCATTCGGCTTCGATCATATTAGGCTCCGGGGAATTGCTGGCGGGCTTTGGCATAGATGGCGCGGCAGGTCACCCCTTTCGCGGAAGTTCAAAGCGTCGCAGCGGTTTTCACAAAGAACTGAAAGCACGGGAGACAGACAATGCCAGCCAAATCCGCCGCCCAGCAAAAGGC
>JAYUUE010000062.1:0-5823 GCA_043754785.1 Polymorphobacter sp.
CCCTTCCGGGTGGAGGCGCCATTCAGCGCGCGCATGATCTCGAACACCTCCTCGGTGGCATCCTTGTCGCGTAGCAGTTTTTTCAGCGCGCTCAGCGCCGCGCCCCAATCGCGGCGCGGCACCGGCAAGGGCTGGTGAGGTGCGGCAGCGATGGCGGTTTGCACAGTCATACGTAGTTTATATACGCAAAATTGGGCCGGCGCAACCGGACGTTACGGCTGCGGCTGCCATCGCGGCGGCGCCAGGGGTTCTCCTGCCTGTGCCTGGATTGGCCCATATCCTGAACTGGCAAAGCTGGATGCACATCCAGACATGCGCACACATTCGGCCGATGCGCGATAATTGTCCGCGACACAGCCTGCCTGCGCCAGCCCCAGTGCCAACACCGCCACACCCCGCATCGAAAATCCTCCCACCTTCAAATCCCCGCGATATCCTCTATGCTCAGCAACGAGGCATTGCCGCCAGCGCTGGTCGTGTCGGTCGAAACCGTGCGCTCATGGACAAAGCGCAGGAGATAATGCGGCCCGCCGGCCTTGAAACCCGTTCCAGAACGCCCCTCGCCACCGAACGGTTGTGAGCCCACCACCGCGCCGATCATCGAGCGGTTGATATACAAATTGCCGACATGTGCCCCCGCCGTCACCGCTGCTGCCACGCTGGCGATGCGGCTGTGCAGCCCCATGGTCAGGCCATAGCCCAGCGCATTGACCGCCGCGATGGTCGCCGCCAGTTCACCGGCCTTCCAGGTAACGACATGCAGCAGCGGCCCGAACCATTCCTGGCTGAGTTCGGCGATGGCATCGAGCCGGATCACCGTCGGCGCCACGAAATTTGCACCGCCCGGTGCCGCCAACGCATGGATCCAGCGCGGCCTTTGCGATTGGCGATACGTCTCCAGCCGCGCACAGGCTGCCGCGTCGATCACCGGGCCGAAATCGGTCGCCGGATCGGCCGGATCGCCCATGACCAGCGTGTCCATCGCTCCCTTCAGCATCGCCAGCGTCCGCTCCGCCACATCCTCCTGCACCAGCAGCAACCGCAGTGCCGAGCAGCGCTGCCCCGCCGACCGAAACGCCGAGGTAATGACGTCCTGGACCACCTGTTCGGTCAACGCCGTCGAATCGACGATCATCGCGTTGATGCCGCCGGTTTCGGCGATCAGCGGCACCAAAGGCCGCGTCTCGTCATCGAGCAGCGCCCGCGCAATCGCCCGCGCCGTCGCCGTGCTGCCAGTGAATGCCACGCCCATGATGTGCGCATCGCGCACCAGCGCGTCCCCCACCTCGCCACCGCCGGTCGCCAGCCGCAACACATCCACAGGAATCCCTGCCTCATGGGCCAGCGCCACCGCCCGCCGGGCTATCTCGGGTGTCTGCGGCGCCGGCTTGGCGACCACCGTATTCCCCGCCACCAGCGCCGCCGCGACCTGGCCGATGAAGATCGCCAGCGGGAAGTTCCACGGCGCGATGCAGGCGAACACACCGCGACCTTCGAGCCGCAGCGCGTTGCGCTCCCCGGTCGGCCCCGGCAGCAGCGTCATCACGAACCGGCCGCGTGCTTCGGCGGCATAATAACGACAGAAATCCACCGCCTCGCGCACCTCCGCCAGCGCATCGGGAATGGTCTTTTTCGCCTCGTGCACACAGATCGCCATCAGCGCCACGCAATCGCGTTCGAGCAAATCGGCAAGGCGATCGAGCGCGGCGGCGCGCATGTCTACAGGTGTCGCCGCCCAACGCGGAAACGCCGCGTGCGCCGCCGTGACGGCCACCCCAACGTTCGCCTCGCCTCCCGCGTTTACCGGAGGGGTCGGGGGTGGGAAAACCCCGATCGCCCCCGCCACCTCCGCGAGCACCCGATCCTCTGCCAGATCGATCCCCGCCGAATTGTCCCGGTTGTCGCCATACAGCCGCACCGGCAGCGGGATCGACGGGTGCGGTGTCCCGCCCACGCTGGCAATTTTTGCCGCCGGATCGGCCAGCAACGTCTCGTCGCTCACATTGGCATCGGCCAACTGATGCACGAAACTCGAATTCGCGCCATTCTCCAGCAACCGCCGCACCAGATACGCCAACAAATCACGATGCCCGCCCACCGGCGCATAGGTCCGGCATTTGTAACCCCCTTCGCGGACCAGCCGCTCGAACAGGCCCTCGCCCATGCCGTGCAGCCGCTGGAACTCGAAATCGCGTGATGGCCCCGCCCATTCCAGGATCGTCGCCACCGTCAACGCATTGTGACTTGCAAACGCCGGATAGATGTTCGGTGCCGCCAGCATGTCGTGCGCACAGGCCAGATACGACACATCGGTCGCCGCCTTCCTCGTGAACAATGGATAATCCGCCAACCCTTCGACCTGGGTGCGCTTGATCTCACTGTCCCAATAGGCACCCTTGACCAGCCGCACCGTCAGGCGCTGGCCTGTGTCCGCGCCCAAACCCTGCGCCCAGGCCACCACCTGCCGCGCGCGCTTGCCATAGCCCTGCGCCGCCATGCCGAAACCATCCCAACCGTTCAGGTCGGGCAAGCGTGCCACCGCCTCGATGATATCGAGGCTCATCACCAGCCGCTCGGATTCCTCGGCATCGACCGTCAACCCGATCCCCGAAGCCGCTGCCGACCGCGCCAGATCGCTGACCATTTCAATCAGCGCCGGCACTGCCGTCGCCGCGTGCGCGGTCTCGTAACGCGGATGCAGCGCTGACAGCTTGACCGAAACCGAGTGCCTATCCGTGATATGGTTCGCCTTCGCGGGCTTCGCCGTGTCGCGGATCGCCGCCTGATAGCTGGCAAAATAGCGCGCACCATCCTCATGGGTCCGCGCCGCCTCGCCCAGCATGTCGAAGCTTGCGGTAAAGCCGCGATTGTCCTTGTCGCCCGCGCGTTCCAGCGCCTCGTCGATGGTGCGGCCCATGACGAACACCTGCCCCATCATCCGCATCGCCGCACCGACGCCCTGCCGCACGAATGGCTCCCCGGCGCGGGCCACCAACCGCTTCAAAACCGACGCCTCTGCCCCCGAGTCGTCAGTGCCGGCCATCAGCGCCTTGGTCATCACCAGCCCCCAGGTCGCCGAATTGACCAGCGCCGAATCGGATTCGCCGGCGTGCGCTGCCCAATCGGCGGTGCCGATCTTGTCGCGGATCAGCGCATCCGCCGTTTCGGTGTCGGGCACCCGCAGAAACGCCTCCGCGAGGCTGAGCAGTGCCACACCCTCCGCGGTGTTCAGCCGATATTGCTGCAAGAAACGATTGACCCAGCCCTCACTCTGCGCCGCGCGCAAATCCGCCAGCAACCCCAGCGCGCGGCCAACCACGGCAGCGCGCGCGGCGGGGCTCAGCATCGCCGTCGGCAGCAGCCCGGCCAGCACGTCGGCCTCTGCGGCGCGGTGGAGGGTGCGCATGGCGGCGCGAGCGGCAACGAGGGCTTCGGTCATGCCGCTGGCCATATCGCTTCCGACGCAGCGTTGACAGCTAATCCAGCCAGCCAGCAGCGCGCAATTGGGTAACATAGCTGCGGCTGACAGGCACCTCGATCGGCGCAATCCCCAAGGTGATCCGGCCGCCCTGCCGGTTGACCGCCGTCACCGCATCGCGCGCCACCCACCAGCTGCGGTGACAGCGGGCGCCGGGCAGGCCATCGGTTTCAGCGATGGCATCGGCGAGGCGAAGCAGGATCAAGTCCGACCCTGCGTCGGTATGCACCCGCAAATAATAATCCTCGGCTTCCAGCGCCAGCAACCGCGCGTGGCGCAGCCGCAACGGCAGGCGCGCGAGGATGCGCGGCGATGGCTCGGCCGCCGCAACCGTCACGGGTACCGCAACGAGCGCTGCCTGAATGACAGGCGGCACGGGCACGTCCTCCAGCGGCTGGCGCGCTGCCGCCGATTCGCCGGTGGCGTAGGTCACGGCGGTCATCAGTGCCGATACCATCAGCACGATGCCGCGGCGCCCGATCGGAGACCGACGGCTGGCTGCTGGGCACAACCGTCAATCTGAAGGCCGGCGCCACCGAGCTGCACGTCTTCGATGCGGCGCGCGTGGCCGCCGGGCCATTGGTCAGCTGGCGCGCCGATGTGCCATGCCGGTTGGATTTCACGGGACGTTTGTCGCCGGGTTGACGCGCGCGGAAGCCAGCGCCTAGGTAGCGGCAAATCTGTGGGGAATGGGCCATGCCGCTTTCGATCGAGGATTATCAGGCGCTCATCGGCACCGAGCTGGGTGTGTCCGACTGGATTTTGGTCGATCAGGCCAGGATCGATGCCTTCGCCGAAGTCACAGGGGACCACCAGTTCATCCACGTCAATCCCGAACTGGCAAAGCAAACGCCGTTCGGCACCACCATCGCCCATGGTTATCTGACGCTCAGCCTGTGTTCGGTGATGGCTTACGGCGTCATGCCCGGCATCACCGGCACCAAGATGGGTGTCAACTATGGCCTCAACAAAGTCCGCTTCATGGCGCCGGTGAAATCGGGCAGCAAGGTGCGCGGCCGCTTCAAACTGCTCGATGTCGCCCAGCGCCCCGATGGCGCGTGGCAGTCGACGGTCAGCGTTACCGTCGAGATCGAAGGCGAAACCAAGCCGGCGCTCGCCGCCGAATGGGTGACGCTGCAGTATCTTTGAGGGGGACTGACCAATGAGCCGCATCGGACTTCTGCAAAAACCCTGGCCCGAAGCCTTTGAAGCGACGCTTGCCAAGGTGGTTGCGCCCGGCGGCGAGCCGCTGGCGCTGTTCACATCGGTCGGCCAGAGCCAGAAGGCGCTCGATCGCTTCCTTGGCGGCGCTGTTGCCGGCAAGGGCGCGCTCGATCTCCACACCCGCGAAGTCGTTATCGAACGCACGGTTGCCAAATGTGGCTGCGAATATGAATGGGGCCTCCATACCAAGCTGATCGCGCCCAAGGCCGGCCTTTCCGACGCCCAAATCCGCTCAACCTTCGACGGCCATGCCGATGACGGCAATTGGGAAGCCGCCGATGCCGCCGTCATCGCCAGCGTCGATGCGTTGCTCGCCAACAAAAAGCTGACCGATGCCGAGTTTGCACGGTTGGCGGCGCATTTCGATACGGCGCAGATTCTGGAGATTATCCAGCTCATCGCCTTTTATCACGGCGTAGCGTTGATCACCGGCGCCATCGACCTCGCCAGCGAGCCCGGCATGAACAGCTTTCCCACCGCCTGAGTTTGCATTTTTTCGAAGGATATCACCATGCGTGAAGCCGTCATCGTTTCCACCGCCCGCACCCCTATCGGCAAGGCCTATCGCGGTGCCTTCAACGCCACGCCGTCGCCGACGCTCGCCGGGCACGCCATCGCCCATGCGGTCAAGCGCGCCGGCATCGATGGCGCCGAGGTTGATGATGTCGTCATGGGCGCGGCACTGCAACAGGGCGTTCAGGGCGGCAACATCGCCCGCACCGCGCTGCTCCGCGCCGGCCTGCCCGTGACAGTCTCGGGCCAGTCGCTGGACCGCCAATGTTCGTCAGGCGTCATGTCGATTTCGACGGCAGCCAAGCAGATCATCGTCGACGGTATGGATATCGCCATCGGCGCCGGCGTCGATTCGATCTCGATGGTGCAGAACGACAAGATGCGCGTTGAAGGCGACCCCAGCCTCGTCGCCATGGTGCCCAACATCTACATGCCGATGCTGCAAACCGCCGAAGTTGTCGCCAAGCGCTACAACATCAGCCGCGACCGCATGGACGAATACAGCTATCGCTCACAGATGCGCACCGCCGCCGCCCAGCAGGCCGGCAAGTTCGACGCCGAAATCGTGCCGATGACCGCCAGCATGGCGATGGTCAACAAGGAAACCA
>JAYUUE010000063.1:0-1983 GCA_043754785.1 Polymorphobacter sp.
GGCGATAAGGTGCCAGCCGACCGGGCTGTAGGGGCCCAGTTTCGCCATGTCGAAGCCTTCGAGCTGCTTGAGGATCGCCAGCACGGCGATGCCGCCGGCCGACGGTGGCCCCATGCCGCAGACCTTGTAGGTGCGATAGGGGGCGCAGACCGGCGGACGCGCCTTGGCCTGATAAGCACTTAAATCAGCAATCGTCATCGAGGATGGGTTTGTCGGCGCCGTCGAGACGCGCTTGACGATGCCTTCGGCGATGGCGCCGGTGTAAAAGGCCTGACGGCCGCCCTTGGCGATGGCTTCGAGCGTCTGTGCCAGCGGCTCGTTGATGATGATGCTGCCGGCGGGTTTGGCGGTGCCATCGGCGTTGAGGAACAGTGCCGATGCTTCGGGTGTCAGCGCCAGCGTCTTGGCGCTGCTGGCGATGGCGCGCGCCATCCGCGGGGTGACTTCATAGCCGGCGCGGGCAAGGGTGATGGCCGGTTGGAACAACGCTTGCCATTCGAGCTTACCCTGTTTTTGGTGCGCCAGCGCCAGCATGGCGATATTGCCGGGCACGCCGACGCTCTTGCCGCCGGGATAAGCCTCCTTGAACGGCAGCTTCTTGCCATCGGCGCCCATGAACAGGTCTTGCGTTGCGCCCATCGGCGCCTTTTCGCGGCCGTCGAACGTCAGCGGTGCACCGCCCCTTGCCGGTTGATAGACCAGCAGCCCGCCGCCGCCGATGCCCGACGACTGCGGTTCGACCACCGCCAGCGCCAGCAATGTCGCTGCGATGGCGTCCATGGCGTTGCCGCCCTGTTTGAGCACCGCCAGCCCGGCGGCAGTGGCGCGCGGGTCGGCCGATGAGACGGCGCTGGTGTAGGCGGCAGCTTCAGGAGCCTTGGCAGCGGCCGGAACAGCCAGGGCGATGACACAGAGCGGGGCGAGGGCGAGAAGGGCGGATTTCATATACCGGAAACAATGGCGGAGCCTGCCAGCGCTGACAAGCGCAACCTGATTTCAGCACCCGACGGCGGCGCCGACGCTGGCGAAGCCGTCGCGGCGGAGCAGCGCCGCCAGATCGGTCTTGATCCGCTGGACGAGACCCGGACCTTCGTAAACCAGCGCCGAATAGAGCTGCACCGCGCTCGCTCCGGCGCGGATGCGGGCATAGGCGTCGGCGCCCGACGCGATGCCGCCGGCGGCAATCAGCGGAAGCTGGCCGCCGGTTGCGCGGGCGAAGTTGGTGAGCGCGGCCATGGCCAGATCGCGCAGCGGCGCGCCCGAGAGACCGCCGGCTTCCATCGCATGGGCGCTGGCGAGCCGGGGCCGTGAGATGGTGGTGTTGGCGACGATCAGGCCATCGACGCCGCCATCGATGGCGGTGCGGGCGACCGTATCGAAATCACCGGGCTCCAAGTCGGGGGCGACCTTGACGAACAGCGGCACGGCGATGGCGCCGCGCGCGGCGACGACGCGCGCGACGAGGTCGGCGAGCGCCGCGCCATCCTGCAGCGCGCGCAGGCCGGGGGTGTTGGGCGACGAGATGTTGACGGTGACGTAGCTGGCCAGCGCGGCGGCGGCGCGGACGCCGGACACATAATCGGCGGTGCGATCCGGTGAATCCTTGTTGGCGCCGAGGTTGATGCCGACGATGCCGGCTTTACCGCGCCGGGCTTGCAGGCGGGTGACGGCGTGTTCGAGGCCGCGGTTGTTGAAGCCCATGCGGTTGATGACGGCGGCGTCTTCGGCCAGCCGGAACAGCCGGGGCTTGGGATTGCCGTCCTGGGGGCGGGGGGTGACCGAACCGCATTCGACGAAGCCGAAGCCCAGCCGCAACATCGCATCGGGAACGAGCACATCCTTGTCGAAGCCGGCCGCCAGCCCGATGGGGTTGGGCAGATGCAGACCGGCGACGGTCGTGGCGAGGATCAGGTCGTCGGCGGGTGCTTGGGGGACGAGGCCGGAGCGCAGCGCCGCCAGCGTCAGGCCATGGGCGCGTTCGGG
>JAYUUE010000064.1:0-1980 GCA_043754785.1 Polymorphobacter sp.
GCGACCCTTGCGCCCGGTGTCGGCCTTCAACACGCCGATCCAGCGCGCCCAAATGTCGGGGCCCCAGTCGAGCGCGTGCAACCGATCGGCGGCCAGCGCCAGAAAGTCACGGTCTTCGGCATCGACAGCCGTGACCACCGGCCCGTCGATCACTGCCTGCCAGTCCGCGGCTTGGTCAAGCGTCGCCAAGTTGCTTCGCACTGCCAGCCAGCCCGCTTCGGTCATCGCCGCCGGCAGCCGGTCGCGCACCGCTGCAAACGGCAGTACGTGCAGCGCCCGCGCACTCAGCGTCGCCAGATCGTCCGGGTCGAAGCGCGCAGGCGCCCGGCCGAAACTTGCCAGCGCGAACCCCGGGAGCAAATCCGCCAGCGCCGCCACCGGCTCGACCGGCAACGCGGTGCCGAGCCGCGCCAGCAGCGCCGCCACCGCTTGCGGCTCGATCCCCGCCGCGCGCCATACCGCCACGCCTTCTGACCCGAGCCGCTTCGAAAGCGCCGCATCTGCACCGGTCAACAGCGCCAGATGCGCGAACCGCGGCACCGGCGCCGCCAACGCTTCGAACATCTGAATCTGGATGGCGCTGTTCGTCACATGGTCCTCGCCGCGCACGATGTCGGTGATACCAAGGTCGATATCGTCGACCACCGATGGCAGCATGTACAACCAGCTGCCATCGGCCCTCCGCACCACCGGGTCGGACAAGGACCCCGCTTCGAAATGACAGTCGCCGCGCACGCCATCGTGCCAGACGATCGGCACCTCTTTTTCGAGCTTGAACCGCCACACCGGCAGAACGCCGCGTGCCGCAAATGCCGCATGGTCGGCATCGGTGAGGGCCAGTGCGCCGCGATCATAGACCGGCGGACTGCCCCGCCCCTGCTGCACCCGGCGCTTCAGGTCGAGCTCCGCCGGAGTCTCATACGCACGATAAGCCCGCCCCTGCGCCGCCAGCCGTGCCAGCGCGGCTTCGTACAGGGCGAATCGATCCGACTGGCGCACCTCGAGATCGGGCACCAGCCCCAGCCAGCCAAGGTCTGCCCTGATCGACGCTGCCGATGTCTCGGTCGACCGCGCCAGGTCGGTATCGTCGAGCCGCAGCACGAACCGACCGCCGGCCTTGCGCGCCAGCAGCCAGTTGACCAGCGCCGTGCGGATGTTGCCGGCGTGCAGACTGCCGGTCGGTGAGGGGGCAAAGCGTGTCACGATCATCACCGCCGTGTAGGCGCTCCCGCCGCGCCCCGCTAGGGCAGGGCGTCAGGGCGCCACGGCAGCCGCTATGGCAACGCCGGGCACACCAGATCGATCGCCAGCGGCAGGCGTGTCCAGACAATCTCGGCACATGCCGCCAGATGGTCGTTGCCGATCGCAAGTTTCGCCCATTCGCGCTGCGCCCCGGCGTGCCCCGCCACCACGGCTTCGCCAGGCAGCAGGTCGGCATCGGGGATATTGGTCTGGCCGCTCCAGTCGAACACTCGCGCCGCCACGCGCTCCAGCCGCACGCCCGCCACATCGACGGGGTGCGCGAACACCAGGTCGCGCACCGGCCGCACCACACCCAGCACCAGCACCAGATCGCGTGCCGGCCCCATCAGCCGCCCGCCATGGCCAGCAGCCAGCAGGCTCGCCGCTGCCGCCGTGGCGGTCGATTCGGCAGCAACCGGGGCAATCGCGATATCGATGTCCACGGCGGCGCCTTGCGCACCCACTGCGTTGTCCGCGCTCGCCTGCACCTCGCCGAGCAAGCCGCGGTCGCTGTCCCAGCGCATCGGCAGATGCGTCATCCGGTCGCCGGGCGTCACCGGACGCCGCACCAGCCGGACGACATCGTACGGCAACTGCCATGGCCCGATCAGCCCATCGGCACCGGCCACCGGATCATGCGCCGACCATGCCAGCGTCAGCGGCAGGTCCCGACCGGCATATTGCACGATCGCGTCGCTGGTTGCGGCGTTGACCCGCACCTTGCCGACCTGGGTGCTT